>CAMLGP010000044.1 GCA_946479535.1 uncultured Bacteroidota bacterium | reverse complement strand
GTACGCCGCTATCTACCAGTTTTTTTACTTCGCTAAAGGTGCCGATGAATTTATTGTGGTAACCGATCTGATTGATCAGTTTTTTTGCAGCTGCTGTATTTACCAGTTCATCACCTTCTGCTACCGTAAGGCAGAAAGGCTTTTCTGCAAAAACGTGAATGCCATTAGCCAGCAAATCCTTGATCATGCTGTAATGGAATTTGGTGGGTACTGCAACAAAGGCAGCATCAGGCTTAACTTCACTCAGCATTTTCTTATAATCAGTGAAGCAATTGAATTTTCCATATTTACCAAGGAAATCATTTACCATTTTGGAGGTATCACAAACACCCACCACATCAACATCAGGATGGGCTCCAAGTATAGACAGGTGGGATATTCCCATTTTTCCTGCACCTATCAATGCAACTTTTACCATTATTTTTTCTTTGTTAAACTTTTATTGAATAATTCCAGGTACTGGTCTGTGATCGTTTCCCACGAATAATCTTTTAATATTCTCTCTTTTGCTTTCTTAGCCAGTTGCAAATGTTCTTCCCTGTTATTTAGCGCTCTTTCCAGCGTAGCAGTTAGTGACTCTATATTTGATTTCTCAAACGTATAGGCATCATTTCCTACCAGGTACATATTTTCCTTGATATTGCTGCAGATCAGCGGTGTCTGCAATCCCATTACGGAAAGTATCACCGGGGAAAGACCTTCTATATCTGATGGCTGCACATAAGAATATGCATTCTTCATCAGCGTAACAGTATCATCTCCATAAATAAATCCCGGGAAAATGATGCGGGGGTCTTTGGTGTTTTTGAGATTTATCTCAAATTCAGTTGGATTAGGAGAACCTCCTACCAGCACCAGTTTTTTGGTAGTATTTAATTTCTCAAACGCCGGGATCAGGTATTGCAAACCTTTGTCCGGGATAAAACGGCCCACAAAAAGGAAGTAATCATCTTTCTTCAGTCCCAGCTTTTCAACAATATCTGTGTCTTTGGTTTCCTTGATCTCAGCGCCAAAAGAAATGAAGTCGAACTTCTTTTTGAATTTCTTCTCAAACAGTTCCCTGGTGAAGATATTGTCGATAGCGATGTATTTGGAAGACCAGACAGCCAGGTGGGCATTGGCCAGTACAAGCTTCTGCATGAACCAGCTCCATTTATCACGGCCCCATTCCGTACCATCGATACTAAGAATGACCTTCTTGCCAAAGATTTTCAGTATCAGGGCAAAAATTGCATTGTTACCCTGTATGTGCACGATATCAGCGCTGTTGCGGGTGATAATATGCCAGGTTACCTTGGTAGAGTGAATAATGGAATCAATACCTGATTTAGGAATGGTCTTGAAATACTTCACCTTCACTCCCTTGTAATTTTCGGTTCCCTTTTCCTGGCCGGGGTAGATACGGTTGTATCCAATCACCTCATGACCACGTTCGGCCAAACGGGGAAGGAATTCAACGGCAAATTTGTCGGCACCTGCTGAACCTTTGGAAGGAGGGATGGAACGGAATCCAAATGATGCGATACGCATTTTAGCGGGTTAGAATTTATCTTTTAAGTAATCTTTAAAATAGGTGTCAAGGTATTCTTTCAATGCTACCCTCCAGTCACGCATATTGTTGATACCGCGGAGCTCCAGTTTTTTATTGACGAGGCGCTCACAGGGTGGACGCTGGGCAAAATAGGTTTCCTTGAAATGTTCGGAGGTAACTTCAGTCATCTTTACCTTTCCTTCAAGTCCCAATAATTTCACCAGTTCTTCTGCCACTTCCAGTCGGCCTGTCTGGCCTTTACAAACCAGGTTATACAATCCCCAGTATTCTTTTTCAAACAATACTTTTACGTTGTTTGCGAAATCCACTGTGTAAGTAGGAGTACCGTCTTTATCATTCACGATGAACAGTTCTCTTTTGCCGGCAACCAGCTGTTTGATCAGTTTATTGATGAATTTCTTATCCTTGTCAGGTCCACCACCCATCATCCATCCTGCACGGCAGATGATATAGCGGTTGGCATGCGCCATCACATATTTTTCGCCCATGTATTTGGAACGTGCATAGTGCCCAAGAGGATTGGGTTGATCCCAGTCGTCATACAATTCTTTCTGGCCATCAAAAATGCCGGCCGTGCTGATATAGAGCAGGGGAATATTCAGTTCATTGGCGATATAAACAGCATTTTCTACCGCCATCGTGTTGGTTGCATACGTATCATCAATATTCAACTCGCAAAACTCAAGGTCAGTATAAGCGCCAAGGTGAAATAGATAATCAGGAGCAAATGCTTTCACATCAGCCCTGTATTTTTCCAGGTCCCTGAAATCCAGGAAACTGAGCCAGTCTGTATTGACATCCTTATCGGTACATTTAATGTCAAAATCATTTTTAAATACGCGATAAAAAGCTTCGCCCAGCATACCACCGCTGCCGGCAATGTAAACTTTTTTCTTTTTTGTCTGTGCCATGATAGATTTAATGTGAATGATTAAATAGTTTCTGGTTTCAGGATCCGGGACTTAATTATTTTAGCGGGAACCCCGGCTACAATGGAGTAGGGGGGAACCGAAGTATTTACAATTGCACCTGCTGCTACAATGCTTCCTTTGCCGATTGTTACTCCGTCAAGGATCACACAGCGCGTACCGAGCCATACATCGTCTTCTATTGTCACGCCCTTGCGCGTGGTGGGCTGTTCCAGCATGGTGATATCTGTTCTTTCATATCCATGGTTTTCAGAGAAGATAGAAACATTGGGCCCGAACATGATATTGTTACCTAATGTTACTTTTCCTCTTACCTGGATAAAACAGTTTTGTGCGATGCCTACATTATTGCCGATCACCAGTCCCTCACCCAGTTCCCGGATCACTCCGGTACATTCAATAATGGTATTGCGGTGGATGGAAATATTATTTCCCATGGTGATTCCCTGGCGGGATAGCGCATTGATCTCTACATTATCACCAATGGTAATGGTCTTCCCCATTCTGATCTTCCGGCAATGGCTGATGCGGCAATTCCTTCCAACAAAGAGCAGACCTCTGGATTCTTTCATGAATAGCCTGTAATAAAATCCTCTCATCAGGCTGATGACCTTTGTCTTCAGAATGATAAAAGTGTCCATACCGGTCAACTGTTTGTCAACCGTATAGCCATCTTTGCCCAGTTTCCTGATGATTTTATTAAGGAAGCCCATATTATTTTATAAAGCCACTTTTAAAGATTCGAAAATCGGGGCGATCTTTTTACCAAACGCCTCCGGTGTTACCAGGCTCATCACATGATCCTTTCCAATGCGGCCCATTTCATCCAGCTGGTCTCTTTGAGAAAGCAGCAGATCAATTTTTGAGCGCAGGTCAGGTACATTGCCCGGTTCAAATAAATAACCTGATTTGCCTTCAACAATCAGTTCCGGTATTCCTCCAGTTCGTGCTCCAATAGTAGGCCTGCCCAGCAATGCACACTCCATTACAGAATAAGGAAGATTTTCATACATAATGGTTGGCAGAACCATAAAAAGTGAATGCGCCGTGTAATAGAACACTTCATTCTTGGTCTTGCGGCCCAGGAGTTTAATATTCGTCAGGTTATTGGTTGCGATGTATTCCTGTAATTCCTTAAAGTGTTCGCCATCACCAATCACATAGAGGTCAATATCCAATCCTTTCATGGCATCCACCAGCGTGAAGATCCCTTTTACACGCAGTGTGTTCCCCACGTAAACGATATAGGGACGTTCTGCAGGAATGGGAGATTCAGGCATTGTGTATTTAATAGTGTCAAGATCAAACATATTGTAGATCTGAACGAGCCTGTCTTTATGAAATCCGAAATTGTCGAATTTGTTCCTGATAAAGTTTGACGGGAAAATATAATAATCCACGTGTTTGTAGGGGTTCATCCAGTTATTTGCGTAAGACTCCATGCTGGCTACAATGCTCGCAGCTCTTGATCCCTTTTTGCATTTGTTGATGGCGCAATTAATAAATTTGCCTCCCCTGCATTTTTCACAAACCACTCCATTACTTACGAAGGTGGTATTGGCACAAAGGATCACATAATCATGAATGGTCCAGATGATGGGTATATTCCTTTTCCTGATCTCGGGTATGATGCTGGCCGGTGTAAGATAATGGTGAACATTGTTCAGGTGAACGATATCAACTTTATGTTCATCCAGTAATCTGGCAATATTGCGTTTGGCTTCAGCAGAATAGATAGTGCGTTTAACAGCCTGAAGCCCTTTTGAAAATGATTTATTTTTATTCAGTTCCTTGTAATCAACTCCTGAAATAAAATACTTCGAATAAGGTGTTTCGAAATTCTTTTCATTGTGCATGGAAAAAGGGATCACCTCATGGCCTCTTGATTCATAAAATTTCTTGAGGCATTCGATGTAGGTCCAGTCGCCCCCGGATGGGTACCAGGTCCAGTTCGCTATCAGGATCTTGCTCATAATGGGAGATTGGGGTTAACAGGATGAGCAAAAGATAACTGGCAGGGAAGGCAGTTCAGGCAGTTATGGTATGAATTAATTGTTTTCATTAAAGTATTGCCCTAATCAGGAGCATTAATAGTGTACGGAATGCTGTTAAATAATCGGAGTTTTACGATGTCTCTACCCGATTTTTACGGGCGTAAACATATAAAGTAAACCGGGAATTTCATAGTATTTTCTTGTATTCTTCTATCATTTTAGCCGCTCCAAAATTGGTACGAACATATGCATGTATACTATTCTTATCATAATTGGTTATCAGCGCTTTATGCCATTTTTCAGCAATATCTTCATCATCAGGCTCACACAAAAATCCGTTCTCTTCAGTAATCATTTCTGACGCTCCGCCAATCCGGGTTAATACCATTGGCAGTCCGGTTGCCATAGCCTCCAGTGCAGCTATTGAAAAGGTCTCCACATTGGTGGAGCAAAGGGTAAACAGGTCACTTGCCTGGTAGAATGGCCGCAGATCCCTCTGCAACCCTGCAAATGATATATAATCCTGCATACCCAGCTCCGCTACCAGCTTTTTTGTATCTGGCATCATGATCCCTTCTCCCAACAATAACAGATGGGCTTTAATACCATACCGGTTATGGAGGATATGAAGGGCTCTCACTGCGCCCGCATGATTTTTTTCCACGCGGAACGCTGCAGCCTTGATAATTACTTTGGCATCAGCCGGAATATTATAAGTTGTTCTGGTTTTGTTCACCGAGCCATTCATGGATTGTGCCCAGTAACCAGTATCGATACCGTTATAAATAGTTTTGAATTTCCGGGCAGGTAATTTCATCTGTTTCGCTGTGAATTCTGCCTGGTTATTGGATACAGTTACGATGAGGTCTTTCCTGGTGAGTAAAGAAGTATAGAGTTTGTGCAGCCAGTATTCTTTTTTGCTGACATGAAAAGTGGTATGATAAGAAATGATCCGCTTAGCTTTTGATCCTGTTCCGATTTTCGCAACAAGGTACATGAACCACGCAAAGAAATTGATGCAGAATACCAGGTCAGGCTTTTCTTCCTTTATGATCTTTCTTAATTGTTTTATTGGGGCAAGATCAAATTTTGATTTGCGTGGCAGTGCAATGAACCGGATGCTTTCATCAAGCTCTGATTGCAATACATTCACATCGGTAAGGCTTACCAGGCACTGACCCTTTGTTTCCTCCTTCAACCCGGCAGAAAGGGTAATGAGAAATTTTTCAGCGCCGCCTGTATTGAGGCCCGGGGTTATATATAATATTTTTTCTGTTTTCATTGGTCAGGGAACTATTATTCGGGATAGTCGTAAGAAAATTCCGGTATTTCAGCTGGGGGATCCTCTTCGTCAGCCTCAGCTTCTGCCATATCCAGTTTTTTGTTTTCAGAGATCAGTGTTGTTACGAACAATAGCGTTGAGCTATTTGTCAGTTCTTCGTTTTGCCCAAGGCAATAAATGATCATGAAGATCGTCACCAGGGCGCAGGAAGATACAATTGGCCTGCTAAATGATTTCTTTACCGCAAAGACCAGCATAAAAAAATAAAAGGCCAGCCCCATAATACCACTCTCAATTACAAGTAATAGTGGTCCATTGTGTGGGTTCAATCCAAGATGCCCTCCTCCACGGGCTAAGAAACCACCGGTACCAATTCCAAATAACTGTTCAACAAAGCTGTATGCCATGAACTTTTCATAAGCCACAGTGGAAGCTACTTCACGCCAGTCCAACGCATCAAGGTTCTCTGCTTTATAATTCTTTCCAAGATTCTTATTGAGTACCTGAATGGGTTCATCAACAAGGCGGTTGGTTACATTATCAATAAATTCACTGCTTAGGTGAAGATAATCCTGGGCAAATGTGAATACAAAGAGGGCAAGAAACACAGCGAACATCAATAGGCCGAATATCCTGTATACTTTTTTTGCCCTGGACTTGTCTTTAAGTTCTCTCACCATCAGGAAAAGGGAGATCACGATCATGGCCAGCAATGAACTGCGTGAAGTTGACATCAATACACCCAGTGCCATCAGCGGCATCATGACCAATAATAGTTTATTCTTGAGGCGGTCGGAGATAAACTCATTGAGCAGGAAGATGAAACACATCCCGCAAACCAGTCCAAAGAAATTGTGATTGTACAATTCAGCAAGCTTGCCTGTTTCATCCACCTCATGGGGTAAATGCATTAGCACCATGAAGATCCGCTGAACGGGGAATTCTCCAGCGGTTACATAAGTATAAGCAAGGTCAGAGAAACAGATAATGCCTGAAATAATAAGTGCTGATTTAAGTATGTTGGTATTCCCCATCTTAAAGAAATAGTAGTATCCGCAATACACGGATATTACTGTAAGGAAGGTTGATTTCATGAACCGGTCCCCCCACAGGTCATACAACGATGTAATAAGAACGGTATAACCCAGGAAAGTGAAGATCATTTGAATACCACCAATGGAAAAGAAGCCGGGTTGATTTTCAGATGGTTTGGCGATCAATGTTCTTCCAAACAGCGCCAAACCTACAAGTGCCCTCATATTTAAGGGACCAGCCTCAAAGTTGATATCTGCAATGGTGACGGTAAAGAAAAAAACTGCTATCCACTCTGGTTTGGCAACCAGAGCTATTACGAAGAGAACACCACCTAGTATCAATACGGGATTCACTGCAGGTTCTTTCTGTTATTAAAGTTAATTTGTTTTAAGCTTTTCAGAAGCTGGTTTTAAAAACAGCATCTTTCGAAATATGAATATCATGCATACCAGGTATAGGGTATGCGCAAGGGCATAACCGATAGTAGCCCCCAATGTGCCATACTTTTCAAAGAAAAAGAGGGTGAAAACTACCTGGCTAATACTGCTCACCAATTCCATGATGATAAAAGTCTTTGTCATGGATTTAGCGGTCATAACATAGGCCAGTATCCAGCTTGATAATTTGATAGTATCTCCCAGCAGCTGGAAGGCAAACAGGTTTTGCATTCCATCAAACTGTTCGGTAAAAAGCACATGAATAATGATATAACGGCCAAAGTATAATGCAAGTGAGAAAATGATGAGAAAGGGTATTACCAGTTTACCAACAGAAAAAACTTCCTGTCGCAATTCCCTTTGCGTCCTTAATTCAGTTAGCCTGGGCAGGTAATAAACACCAAGTGAGGTTGCAAATACCATCAGGTACATATTGGAAATCCGGTTGATGCCTTCCCAAAGACCAGCCTGGTTAAGATTTGCTCCAATTCCGGTAACGGTAGAATGCTTAATTATATAATTCCGGATCACCAGTTGGGCAACAGGCATTACTGCTGCTGTAACGATTGCCATCAATGAGTAATGGGAGAGACGTTTAACAGCCAGCTTACTGAATTTTTTAGTGAAGTTCCCTACATGGAACCAGTTTGATTTACGCACCAGTGGCAGAGTAAGTACAAACACTACAGACTGATAGGTAACAAGGGCTATTAAGGCTCCGTAAACTCCAAACTGATAGGAGAGGATGATGGTAAAGATCAGGCCAACAACACTTCCCATTATATTGGCGATCACGTATTTCTTATACTCTTTGAAACCATTGATCACTGCAATTAGCAGTGTATTATAGGCATACATTACAATGGTGGCGCCAAATACATAGAACACCAGTTTAAATTCTGTGCTCTTCAGGATCATGTGAGACCAATAACCCGCTCCGAATATGAGGACCAGACCTGTTACGCCAGACAGGACCGTTGTGATCCAGAAGCCGGTTCCCAAAAAGAGCTGGTTCTTTTTGGGAGATTTGGAGTACTCGGCAACATAACGTGTCATGCCAGTAGTGATACCGCCGTTGCACACGCTAAGTAAAATTGTAGTGAAGTTATTGAGCTGTCCTACAAGGGCTATGGCAGCAGGACCGCCACCGGGAAAGTCTTTACTGAGGATAGCGATGGCCTTCATACTAACGAAGGCTGCTATCATCTTTATAAATACGGCGATCGCGTTTAAGAAGGAAACTTTTACAAGATCTCCGCCAAGTATTTTTTTAACGCTGATCAACTTGAGCATGTTTTCGGGTTAGGGTACTTGTATTAATTAAAAACAACAGGGGAAAATTACTTCTGCCTGTTGTTTTTCATGGTATGTCGATATTGTTCTGGTGTAATTTTTCTGGCCTTTCTTACACAGCCGTCATTGCCAGTGCTTCCGCAATTGGCCTGATGGTTTCGATATTTTCTTTGCGGATTTCAGCTACCAGCTCATATCCCAGTGAGGGGAGGGTAAGCTTTACAGTATTGGTTCTGATCTCTACCACGTTTCCTTCCCACATCATCAGCGGGCCATTCGTTATTCTTACGCGGTCATTCAGGTTCACACTCGCTTTTTCAACAGTCACATAATCATATTCACTGAGGAACTTCTTAATGGTGTCAATCTCTTCCTGGCGGATAACTGCGGGTTTATTGAGCCAGTGTACGATATTGATCACGCCGTCTGTTTCCCTGATCTGGGTAAGCTCTGTTGGAGTAACGCAGATGAAAACGTAAGAGGTAAAAAGTGGTTCCAGGATCACTTTTTTGCGATCAGCCCATTGTTTCCTGATTCTGTTAACAGGGCAATAAACCTGCACCCTCTTCTTTTCCAGCACATCGGCTACCTTTTTTTCCCATCTTGCACGGGTATACAAGGCAAACCATTGTTTTTGTGTTTCGGTCGTGTACATGTCTCAGTTTTGGTGTACAGAAAATGATGATACTTGTCTGGTGAGCAGGCTTCGCCCAACTCACTTACAGGGTGCGGATTCGTGTGAGCAAGAGTAATTAAACGCTTTGCTTAAAAGACTGGTCAGGAACGGAAGAGCAGGTTAGTATTTGCCGACTTTTTTCGTTCTTTTGCTCGTCTTTTTATTCTGTACATAGCCATAGCCGTAGCCATAACCATATCCATTCTTGGTAAATCCTCTGGATTTGATACCGTTGAAAATAATCCCGAGGTTCTTTAGCTGATGTACCTGGTTCTCTTCATCCAGTCTTTCCATATACACTTTCGGAGTGTATTTGTGTTTCACCACATAAAGCGTTGCATTACACAAAGGAGAAAGAACATACGCATCGGACAGCAGGCTGGCCGGCGCAGAATCAATAATCACATGATCAAATATCTCGTTCAGGTAGTCGAGCAAAGTTGTCAACCGGTCACTCATCAGCAATTCAGATGGATTTTCCGGCAGAGGTCCGCAGGGAATAAAGAACAGGTTCTCATTCACAGCAGAGCGCTTGATAATTTCTTCTGGTTCAACTTCACCCCAGAGATAATTACTTACCCCTTGTTCATAATTCACATCCAGTTTATGGCTGAGTGAAGGATTTGCCAGGTCAAGTTCCAGTAACACCACTTTGCGGTCAGTCAGTGCAAGGCTGCAGGCAAGATTAAGGGCAACAAAGCTTTTTCCTTCACCAGAAAGTGATGAGGTAACAAGGATCCTTTTCTTTTCAGTGTTCACGCCAAGATAGCCAAGAGATACACGGATACGGCGAAACTGTTCTGCAATAAATGTTCTTTTGCCTCCTTCAATCACCACAGGATTCTTATCCTTGCTGAAGATCACTTCACCAATGATTGGAGCAGAGGTCAGGCTCTCTATTTCACTACGGAACAGGATCTTCCTGTTCAGGAATTCTTTTAGTGTTACAAAACCTGCAGGAAGGATCAGCGCGAAAACGAATGCTACCATATAGATCAGCTTTCCTTTCGGGCTCACAGGCGCCGCAGAAGCCTGGGCCTTGTCTATAATCCGGCTATCAGCACTATTTTGACGATGTGATAAAGCACTCTCCTCTTTTTTCTGCAAAAGGAAACCATATATACCATTATAGATAGCTTGCTGGCGGCTGATATCAATCAGTTCCCTTTCTTTTTGAGGGATGGTCTGCAGCATGCCGATATATTGGTTATTGGTAGCCTGGAGATTTAACTTGCTTGCCATCAGCGAAGCGCGCTGTTCCTTAATATTTTCAACTACACTTGGTTTGAGCTTATTGATCTGATCCCTTACCTGTGTAAGGATCGGGTTATTTTCTCCAGTTGTTGTTTTCAGCTTTTCGTAATTCAGCTCTGATTCATATAGCTGATCCAGCAATTTACCCAGTCTTTCATCCTGCAATCCCAGAGTAGAAGGAACGATACCACCTCTATTATCTTTTGAAGCCACATATTTATC
>CAMLGP010000043.1 GCA_946479535.1 uncultured Bacteroidota bacterium | reverse complement strand
TTTGGTGTCTCGCCCCTTTTTCCTTTTTTAGTTGTAACAAGTACAACACCATTAGCCGCACGCAAACCATAGATGGATGCAGAGGCATCTTTCAATATGGTAATGCTCTCAATATCTTCCAGGCCCAATGTGTTAAATACATCCTGGCCTGAACCCTGGTTAAATCCGAAACCTGTAGTACCGGTGCTACCACCTGTATAAGGGACTCCATCAATAACAAATAACGGGTTACCCATATTTCTGATCTGGATATTTACACCTCTACCGGGTCTTGAGTCTGGGCTACGGGTAGTAATGCCCTGTACCTTACCAACAAGGGCACCTGATGTTGTACCAGCAGGCGTAGTCACCAGGTCCTTTGAGCTGATGCTGGAAACCGAACCAGTTACAGTGGCCTTTCTTTGCGTACTATAACCTACTACTACCACATCTGTTAATTGAATGTTATTGCCCTGCAATTGTACGTTTACTGTAGGCTGGTTATTTATTTTTACTTCCTGTGTATTAAATCCTACAGAAGAAAAGACCAGGGTTGCAGTCCCGGCCGCATTTATCGAATATTCACCAGCTGAATTTGTTTGAGTGGCTACACCGGTACCTTTTACCTGTATAGTCACATTAGTAAGAACCGAATCGCCGGAAGTAACCTTTCCTGATACCGGGCTCTGCGCAAAAAGAGCTGTGCAGAACATGGAAAGAACAGCAATAAAGAGAACCCGAAGCTGAGTCGAATGGTCCCGTATCCAACTTTCGAATTCACTTTTCAACAAGCAATGTTTCATACGTTTTGGTTTGATAATAAAAAAATAGTTAGTGTTGAAGCAAACAGTAGCAGTCTATCCGCAGGCTTATTATCCTGGCGTAAATTGAATACTGTCTGCAAAAACCACGAGGTGACTTTTTGGTTGCATTGTGTTGTTATTTAATCTCATAGTCGTTGTTTTGGTGAGAAATCAGAAACCGTCTCATATTCAAAGGGCAGAGTTTGGTCTCACAAAAGATATATTCTGTGTTATTCATAAAGTATCCAGGAATTTCCCCAGTTGCACCATATGATCTGGTTTGGTGAAACTGATCTTATTCTTCTCAATAAAATCTTCTATTGCTGATCTTTTATCAGGAAACATTTTAAGAACAGCATTTTTATCTGCTATAACAAAGGCATTGAATTTGTCCCCAATCAGGTAATTTGTATTCTTTACCAGCACCAGTTCCTGGCTTACATTGAGGTCAACTGATCTGCGATTTATTAAAACCGACAGGTTATTGGCGGCAGTAGTTGCAGAAGACAGGCCATATGCACCGGGTTTTTGTATGTACTCTTTGAACGCAATCCGCTCTGCCATTTTCACGCGTGACCCTCCGGCTAATTGCCTGACATATCCATCACTATAATAAAAGGTATCTGATCCAATGATCGCGGTCCTGATCATTTGTTCATTGGCGAGAGAAAGTGTATCATTTTTCGAGTCAATAAACTGTAACTCAGCAATTAGTCTGTTATAATTAAGTGTCCCTGGAGCAGATTTTCCATCCTTAAAGATCACCAGTCCCTGCACAAATTGCGGGAACTGGTAAATTTCATTTGCGGGGATAATTTCCTTTACTTCTACACCCGCCGGAACGGTATAGGTCTTTGCGCGTTGTGCAATAGCAGCCACGCTCAACAATATTGAGTAAATACAGCAAACCACTCTCATATGGCTAGAGTTGGGTTAACAATTCATTCTTTAGTATCCAATATCGAATTTTCCCGAACCGGTTTGGTAATGCTTCTAAACTGCTTATGCTAATTGTTCTTTTCCTTTTGATTTGGTTTGTGCCGGACTTAATGTGAACTCCGGCAGATGAAGGATCTTTCCTCCCTGCATGGCTGATTCATGTGCCAGTATCCCTACACAGGTAATATTGGCTGACTGCCTTGCATTAGGAAATGGTGATCTCTCTTCCAATAAAGCGCTTATGAATTCATTCGCCAGGTGCGGATGTGATCCACCATGACCAGCTCCCTGGATAAAAGATAAATGCTGATTGCTATTCGCATCATACACACCGCCGATGGTAAATGCCTGGATCTCCTTTGGCAAAAGGTGTGCATAATCAGGGATCTTTACCCTCACAGGTTTCTCACCAGTATGTATCACTGAATCTTCATGCTCAATTAGTGTCCATTCAAATGTTTTCTTGCTGCCATATACATCAAAGCTTTCACGGTACTGGCGAGCTGTATTGAAAAGTGACCGTGTTACTTCTGCCGCCAGATCTGAATTACGGAATTTGATATGACAGGTTTCTATCGCAAAAGGTGAATTATACTTTTTGATCAGGTTCTCATCAATTCGTCCGGAACCTAAACAGGATACATACTCCGCATCTGCATTGGCAAGTGCAACAACAGGCCCCACACAATGCGTTGCGTAATGCATGGGAGGTAATCCTTCCCAATATCCAGGCCATCCTGCCATTTCCTGCTGGTGAGAAGCGCGCATAAACTGCAGCTTGCCTAACTCTCCCTTTTCATACATTTCTTTTACAAAGAGGAACTCGCGACTATACACCACGGTTTCCATCATCATGTAAGTGAGCCCGGTCTCTTTTACTGCTTCAACAATCTGCCGGCATTCCTCAACTGTTGTTGCCATTGGTACAGTACAGGCAACATGCTTGCCTGCTCTCAAAGCTTTCAATGACTGCTCAGCATGATTTTGAATGGGCGTGTTAATATGTACGGCGTCAATATCCTTATCCTTCAATAATTCGTCATAATCCGTGTATCTCTTCTCAATTCCGAAAGCATCTCCAACCAGGTCTAATTTTTCTTTATTGCGCTGGCAGATAGCATACATGGTTGCACCCGGATGCCGCTGGTAAATTGGAATGAATTCCGCTCCAAAACCAAGACCGATAATTGCTATATTGATTTTATTCTTTCCCATTTACAGAAGTTTTTAAAGGTGTATGATAATATATATCAGCGTTGTCATTAATCAGCTGTTTCAAAAAGCGCAAGCCTTCAGATGCAAACATATCCTGGCTTTCAGCCATCGGCTTCCAGAAGCAAACTGCACCTGCCAGTTCCTTATTGTCTGTAGTAAAGCTTTCAATAGTGATGGCACCTTTGTAGTTGATCGCTTCCAATCCTTTACGATAGGCAGCCCAATTGGTTTGACCAGTACCGGGAGTCCCCCGGTAATTCTCTGCAACCTGCAGATGGATCAGTTTATCCCCCGCAGTAATTATGGCGTTTTCAAGATCTCTTTCTTCAATGTTCATATGAAATCCGTCCAGCATTATGTTTGCAGCCGGGTGATTAATATCATTCACCATCCTTACTACATCATCAGCTGTATTCACCAGGTCAGATTCAAATCGGTTTAATGGCTCCAAAGCAATCTTTAATCCACGTCTCGCAGCCGCATCGCAAACCTTGCGCAGGTTAGTGACTGCCAGTTGCCATTCTTTTTTTCTTTGCTCAGGAGAAACCATTCTTGCTTTGCCTACCGCAGAATACATTGGTCCTCCAAGAAATTTCACATCCAGGTCAACACAGAGATCAAGGCAGGCCTGTATATAGTTAAAGCAATTCGCATGGACTGCAGGATCTTCATTAGTAAAATCACGTGAAGGCCCAAAGGCTCCGCAAACACCTGCCTTCAGATTATATTTATCTAATGCCTTCCTGACCGTTGGGCCATCAATAAGCGATGGATCTTCCACTGCAATCTCCACCACATCAAATCCCATATCAGCGATCTTGGGAAACAGCTCCTGAATACAGGCTGTGCTGAAGGGTGAAGTCCACAACCAGGTGCTCACGCCATATTTAATATCTAACGCCATGCGCTTTAATTAATACTTTGAATCGTTAATCTTTAGTCCTTAGAAGGTCTATGCAAGTTGAGTAGTCTCATGCCGTGGTGTGCGCCTCACACTCCACGGCATGATATATTTATTTAGTCACTCTCAATATTCCTCTCATAATGCGCCAGTGCCCAGGGAACGTACAGATATAGGGATAATCTCCCGGCGTATCCGGCACTTTAATATTCAGTGTGTACGATGAGCCTGGGTTAAGCAAAGGTGTAGCATACAATACTTCCGGCATTCTTGGCACATACTGCATTTTTGATGTAACTGAACCTGCTGTTGTTCCCTGTGCCAGTTTATCTGCTGCAGCTCCTACCTTATCCATTGTATTGGGTTTGATCAATACAAAATTGTGCTGCATATGATCCGGGTTCCTCATTACTATCCGCAGTACAGTTCCCGCTTTGGCAGTAAGCAATTGCTTGTCGTACTTCATGATATCTTTAATAACACCCAGCGCAATCACTTTATCCGGCTTACCCAGGTTTACTGCAGGAGCAACTCCTTCGAGTGTTTCCAGTTTACCATTGGTAAGCGTGGCTCGCATAATAAAGTTGGAGTCTGAATAATCGCCGATCTTCTCTTCGCCTTTTCTGTTTTCATTGCCTACTCGAAGCGGTATTTCAAATTCTTTCTTAAACAAACCCGTTGCTTTTGTTTTTGCTACTTCCTTGTTATCAATGAAAAGACGCATGGTTCCGTCTTTTGCAAGGCCTGCCTTGAAATTGAATTTCGCTGGAAGGTTAGGTGTAGTGGTAGCCGCCTGGAAAGGCTTGCCATCTTCATTCACCTGGAAATACATTTTATTTTCTATGAAGTAAAGCGCATAACCATTTGCTTTAGTACCCTGTGCTACTACCATTCCGTTATAAGGAACTACTGCAGGGGCATTATTATTACCGCGGTTACCACCGGCTCCGCCTGCATTACCACCTCCACCGGCCCTACCTGCTGCCCTTTCTACATCACCGGAGATCACTATCTCCCTGTTGGCAATTTCGGGATTGAGTTCCTGTTGCTGCTGTCTTCCAAACTGTCTTCTTAATGGAATAGTCTCTATACGATCACCAAATGCCAAACGCTGAGCAAGTGATGCTTCCAACAAGGATGGATTGGCATTTAAACCTTTTTTCTTAAAGGCTGCCGCAAAGGTTTTTGCGTTCAGTTTGCTTGCAATGATCAATCCCTGGCGTATCCATGTATCGGTTACATTTTCTTCCTTGTTTGCCATATCAACCAGCACATTGCCAATGGCTGCAGAAGATTTCATATCTGCTGTTGCCAAAATAGCGGCCAGTCTAACGCGCAGGTCTTTATCTTCAAATACTTTTGCTCTCTGCATGGCCAGGAATGTAGCTGGCGTTTTGGGCAGTACTTCAATGGCTGCCTTACGAACTCCGGCTGCAGGATGTGATAGTGCTTTTGTAGCTACAGCTATGGCAGCGGGATTGGTTGCAGTCATTGCTTTCAATCCATGAATTGTCCAGAGAGCATGAACTGCAGGAGCATTGATACCAGCACCATCCAGCTGTTCATTCTGCACCAGTTTATATAAAGCAGGCAATACTGATCTATCCTGCTTTTCAACTAATAATCTTTGCGCCGTTGTGCGCCAGAACATATTATCATTAGAAAGAGCCTTAACCAATCCGGCAACATCATTCTTATTTAATTGCAGTGTATTCCTGGGAGAATTCCTTTTATAAACCATGCGGTAAATGCGTCCGCGCTCATGATCTCTCAACGGATTTATATACGCATTCCCTTTGCCGGTCTGTGCGTTATAACCTGCAGAATTTACATTGGGTGTTGGGTTGTGCTGAATGATGAAATCATACCAGTCAGTAATCCAGAGTGAACCATCCGGTCCCACTTCTGCCTGGATGGGAGCTGCCCATTCATCAGCACTCACCAGCATATTCCATCCATCCCCGTTTTCTTTGAATCCTGATCCCCTGGGAGCAATCAGATTTTTATGGATCAATCGTCCGGTAGGTTCAGTTACAAAGGCTACTTTATTCCAGTACTCCTGTGGAAACACACGTGCCGTATAAAGACTATGACCAGCCGCCGCTGTAAACCCTCCCTGCACATCTACTTGCCGGAGATTCTTTGTAGCCACATGCATACCGTAGTGCGCATCCAGTTTCTCTACGCCAGTTTCATTCCTTATGCCTGCTTTATCATAATATCTCTTGGGCATTCCAAAGAAAGCCGTGTGTGTGTTATTTGCAGTAGAAATAAATACATCAAACTCTTCAGAGAAACCAAGGCCCCAGGTATTGTTGCTGGTAGTAGAGAGGAACTCCAGGTTCTTCCCATCAGGATTGAAACGATAACAGCCATTTCCAAAGGCCAGAGAGTCTTTGCCTTTTTTGCCATTATAGTATCCTGAATATCCAACAACACCCCATATCTTATTATCCAGGCCATAGCGGAGATTGGAAGCCTGTGCATGTGTATCATTCTTGCCCCAGCCGGTAAGAATTGGTGTGCGAACATCTGCTTTGTCATCACCATTGGTGTCTTTCAGGAAAAGGAAGGTTGGAGCTTCACTTACAATAATGCCACCATTGGAGAAGACAAAGCTGGTAGGAATGTTAAGCTTATCTGCAAAGATTGTGAACTTGTCTGCTTTGCCGTCCCCATTGGTGTCTTCTAATATTTTTATACGATCATCACCAATATCATCATTTTTGATCTCATTGGGATAGTCAACCGTTTCAATCACCCAAAGTCTGCCTCGCTCATCCCAGTTCATATAAATGGGATTCACTACATCTGGTTCTGAAGCAAATAATTGCAGGTCAAAATCAACTGGCACCTGAATCAATGACATTGATTGCTGAGGGTTCAATGAGTTCTGGACCTTTGGCGCCGGATCACGATGTTCATAGTTAGGAACAGGTCCATCAAAATAAGTAGGCTGGGCAACATTCAGTGCTGCTACATCTGCAGCAGCTTTATCCCCAACTGCCCAGAAGATCCCATTACGGACCAGGCTAAGAAAACCTGGATTGTTGAAAGTGTTCTCATCATGTCCATAGGCGGTATAAAAAACACGGCCCTGGCCATAAGGACGAACCCACGTATAGGGTTCGTGATGATCACCTTCTACTCTTTCAGTCAGCACTTCAATATTCTTGCTGAGCTTGTCGTGAACATAAGTTTCATCAAGAGTAACAAAGGCTGGTATGCCTTTCATTACCGGATGCTCTGGTTTGATAATGGTGGCAGGAAATGAATCATACTTGTGGCTCTTGAACTGGCCACCGATCATTTCAACTACTTCAGGCGAATTCCTGAAACAGTAAGAAGCGCAGTGGAGGGGAATAAAACCCTTTCCACCGCGCACAAAATTTAATAAGGCCTGTTCCTGGGAACGGCTTATTGTGTCATGATTGGCATATACTATAAGACCATCATATTTACTCAGGTTCTCTTCGTTCATGGAATTGGGATCCATAGTGAAAGTGATATTGATCCCGTCTTTAAAGAACTCCTTCGTGAAAATATCGGCAAGGCGTTCTGAATTATGAGCCCTGTTATTGGTATGTCCGAGGAATAATATTTCTAGGCGTCTTGGAGTGGCGGCCGGCTGGTGGCGGAAAGCAGCAAGGAAAACCATCGACAATAAAGAGATCGCGAAAACAGTCAGTAACTTTTTCTTGTTCATGGCAATTAGTTGAATCGTTAGATGACAATACGAATATCAAACTTTAGAAAACTGACTCCTATCGGAATTTTATCCAAAACTGACTGTTTTTTATCATCAAATCTTATTAATTTGGCATTTGAACGACAACTTAATAGGCTTTGAAGACAGCATTACATAAATCCTCCATTCCCCCCTCACAGATTTTTGTAGTCAAAGATTTGGAAGACAAGCACTTTGACCCCATCTGGCATGCTCATTCCGAGTACCAGCTTTTTGTGGTTTTAGAGGGTACAGGCACCCGGTTTATTGGTGATAGCATTAAATCATTCCGCCCGGGAGAATTAATACTCACTGGTCCGCATCTGCCACATGTTTGGAGGAGTGATGAAACTTATTTCGACAGGAATAATGAGGCTATAACAAGAGGAATTGTAATATATCTGAATGAAAATTTCCTTGGTGATCATATACTGGAAAAAGAAGAGATGCTTGGATTGAAGAAATTATTTGTCAAGAGCATGCGCGGCCTGGAATTCCATGGAGCAAAAAAGTTACAGGTCATTGAAATGATGAAGGAACTGGTAGGATTGCAGGGAATACCGAGCGTAATTCACTTGCTGCATATATTGGAAATTCTGGCTGTTACTAAAGAATATCATTATATCTCTTCCAAAGCTTATGATGAAGGTATCGATCAGCATGAAACTGACCGGCTCAACAAAGTATATGAATATGCATTTAAGAATTTCAGGAAGAAAGTATTACTGGAAGATCTGGCAGAATTATTACACATGACGCCTACTTCTTTCAGCCGGTATTTTGCCATGAAGAATAATAAACCTTTCTCCCGTTTCATTGCAGAGATACGGATCAAGCATGCCTGCAAGATGCTCACTGAAACTGATGAATCAATTGCACAGATCTGTTATGACTGCGGCTTCAATACTCTCTCCAATTTCAACAGGCAGTTCAAAGAAATTATGCTGAAGAAGCCAATGCAGTATAAGAAAGAGTTTATGAGTATTTAATTCAATTTATCTCCAGGATAAGGGAAAAAGTGGTATCTTCCTGTACAACGAAAGCATTGCCATACTAACCAAACCAATATATGGCAATACGCGTAGCAATCAACCACCGGACAACCTATAAATATGACAGGTTTGTTTCCCTTTCACCCCATATTTTTCGTTTACGGCCGGCTGTCCATTCCCGTACTCCCATAGAATCTTATTCCTTTAAGATAACGCCCAGGGAACATTTCATCAACTGGCAGCAGGATCCTTTTGGGAATTACCAGGCGAGGGTAGTTTTCCCGGAGAAGACCCGGGAACTGACAATTGAAGTTGAAGTGATGGTCAATATGATCGTCATCAACCCATTTGATTTTTTTGTGGAAGAGTACGCTGAAAGTTATCCCTTCAATTATACCAAGCAGTTAGCCGGGGAGCTAATCCCTTATCTTGAAATAAAAGAAATGGGTCCTCATTTAACGAAATGGCTGCAGGGAATTGACAGAAGTAAAAAGAATATCAATGATTTCCTGGTCTATCTGAATCAGAAGCTAAACAGGGACATAAGTTATAGCATCCGTATGGAGGCAGGCGTACAAACCTGTGAAGAAACATTGATAAGGGGCATTGGTTCCTGCCGTGATACTGCCTGGTTGTTAGTACAGATATTTCGGCACATGGGGTTGGCGACCAGATTTGTATCCGGCTACCTGGTACAATTAACAGCTGATCTCAAATCACTGGATGGACCCAGTGGGCCAGAAAATGATTTTACTGATCTGCATGCATGGACTGAAGTATATATTCCTGGCGCAGGATGGATTGGACTTGATCCTACTTCCGGTTTATTTGCCGGAGAAGGACACATACCCCTGGCCTGTACGCCGGATTATGTAAGTGCTGCACCAGTAGTGGGGGCTTCAGATAAATGTGAGACTACTTTCTCCTTCTCAAATTCAGTTACACGAATTCACGAAGACCCTCGCGTAACAAAACCCTATACTGAAGAGCAATGGGCCACAATCAATGCAACAGGCCAGATTATTGATCAGGATCTTGAAAAAGGCGATCTGCGAATGACTATGGGTGGTGAACCCACCTTTGTTTCCATAGATGATATGGAATCAGATCAATGGAATACCACTGCTGATGGGCCTGAAAAAAGAATTCTTTCTCATAACCTGATCTTTCGTCTCCGGAATAAATTCGGTCCAAATGGAATGATCCATTATGGCCTGGGAAAATGGTATCCGGGAGAATCGCTACCAAGATGGCAATACGGCCTATACTGGCGTAAAGACGGATATCCTGTCTGGAAAAACACTTCGCTCATTGCCCATGAGAAAATTGAAAAAAAGATCACTAATAAGGATGCGGTAAATTTTGCAAAGGAACTTACCCGGAATTTAGGAATAAGTGAAAACAATTTGAGCACTGCATATGAAGACATGTTCTATTTTTTGTGGAGTGAGGGTAAGTTGCCGGCCAATATTGATCCCCTGCAAACCAGGCTCAGTGATGATATTGAACGCAGAAAACTTGCTCAATTACTGGATGTTGGGCTTAATACCCAGGCTGGTTATGTGCTTCCTTTGAAATGGAACTATGAATATGGCAAATGGCAAAGCTGCAAGTGGATATTTAAAAGAAATACACTTTTCCTGATCCCGGGCAATTCACCTATTGGTTTAAGATTGCCGCTCGATTCTATTCCGGCACTGGCAAAAGATAAGCAGGCAGAGAAGGTAGACCGCAGCCTTTTTGAAAACCTTCCCGAACTGGATCATTTCCATGAAAATATTACTGGTCGTTATGGACAGGCCTTTGCATACACTGCTCCTCCAAAACAGGTGAAAATTGAAAAGAAGGTTGAACAATCAGAAAAGATTAAAGAAAAAAAAGACGGGCAGGAGAAAAAAGAGGAAAGTGATTTGATTTATGAATTACCGGTAATCAGAACGGCCCTTTGCATTGAAGTTAGAGAGGGTATACTCTACGTTTTTCTTCCTCCTACTGATTATCTGGAACATTATCTTGATCTCATCGCTTCCATAGAAGCTACAGCCGAAAAACTGAATATCCCTGTTCGCATTGAAGGATATGAACCACCGAGAGATTACCGTATGTAGCGCCTGGTTGTATCACCCGATCCGGGATTGATTGA
>CAMLGP010000042.1 GCA_946479535.1 uncultured Bacteroidota bacterium | reverse complement strand
AAATGTATTGGGCGACCAGTTATTGAAATCACCAGCCAGGTAAACCTTTTTGGCATTCGGAAATCCTTTAAGGCGGAATGTATAATTGGGTTCGATTACAAAATAGAGGTTACCTCCGTCCCCATTTTTCACATTCACATTACCGGGATGTGCTTCAAATCTATCATCTATAATGAATTTATATTCATAATTGCCAGCACCCAGTGTATAAGGAAATTCCCAGCCGGTGGCAGTCTTTTTCATGAATAATTCATTCCTTCTCCATTTATTAAATGAACCTGACAGTACCACCTGTTTTGCATTAAGGTATCCATCCAGTTTGAAGATATAAGGCTTGCCGATCCTGATCACAGAATTATATTCGCCGTATTCATTGGGATAATGATCCGGGTTATCCGGATCCTCCAGCCACCTTCCATCAATATTATAACGGTAGGTATGCGTTCCATCTGCGAGATAAAGTGGCAGTTCCCAGCCATTCGATGTTCTATCCATGACCAGTTCACCAGGCTTCCAGTCATTCCAGCTACCAGCGAGAACAACTTTTTTGGCACCGGTAAACCCTTTCAATGTGAAAAGTCTGTTAGGTTTAAAATAGACCGAGTTATCATTACCCAAACCATCATTTTCAACCAGTAAATTATCCCTGTCTGTAGTCCAGTTTCCATTGATCAGGAATTTATACCAGTATTTGCCAACCGCCAGTTTAACATTGTATATCCAGCCACTGTCTGTTTTTTTCATGAACCATGATTCTGGTGTCCAGTCATTAAAACTGCCAGCAAGGCTAACCCTTTTGGCATCCAGATTACCTCTAAGGAAGAACGTAACAAATGAATCCTTAATGGCAAAAGGATACTTATTCCTGAAACGGTTATAACCGAATTTTACGCGACTGCTTACAATGGGAAAACGTTCCGCAAATGACGCCTTTTGGGTAAGCATTATCTTGTTTTCCGGATTGGCGTAATTAATGTTTTTGTTACTGGTGAGCGGTTTGGTTAATAAGTAGCCCAGTTCTTTATCGAACTGAACATTCCAGCCCAGCTTATTGAGTGAATCAGCTATATGCGTTTTTACAAAATACTTGAGATCAAGATCAAACAGTTCAAATTTCCCAATGAAACTATCCAGCGCAGTTTCCCTGATATCCTTTCCAAGAATGATCAGCATATTGCCATTCTTTATGGTATAGGCAGGAGTCCACTGTGCCATGGACCTGTTTCCAAACCATAGAGAGAAAATTATTATCCCCACACACCGTAAAAAGGGTGCCATCACACGCATGCTATGTCTGGCACTCTTTATTTCCATATATACATTTTTCTATTCACAAAGTTAAACCCTATTTTATGTAAGGACAGGAAATCAAAACCTAAAATACCGTCAATACAAAACTCGTAGGAAAGGCAGGTATTGGAAAGATTGGTTATTAGTACGGGTAATGTTCTTATGGGATCATCACCCAATTTCATATTACTTAGATCACCATAGAGCGCTTCCACTTTCTGTCCCCCTATCCCATTGAGAACTACCCTACGCGAAATGGCTATATTCTCAAAAATAATATCAGGTAGCCGGCTATCCAATACATTTGTCTCTGCTGCAAAATCAATCATAAGACGCAATTTCCTGCCAGCGAGTTCGGTTCTGGCCAGGATTTTATCATTGTAAAGGTCTACCGGATAAGCTTTGTAGGCAGTAGAGTCCTGCAGCATTTCGTGCATATAGGTCTTTTCTTCCTTTTTACCGATCCTGTGCAGGAAGATCAGGTTCTTATCATAATCAATGATCATTTCAAACTGCCGGAACAGTTTCATTCCCAACAGTCCAAATACTTTGACTCCCTTACTATTCTCAATATGACCCAGGTTTACCAGGTTGGCTACTGTCCGGCGGTATACAATGGGGCCCAGAGTAAATTCCCTTACCATGGTTTCCTGTACTGGCGCTCCTGTTCCGTTCATACCTCCCTCCTCGGCATCAGTTCTGACTGTAGTGGTATAATGTCGGAAATAGGTGATGTTCAACACCAGTGTGGGAGAACCGGTATCCAGGATAAAATTGCCTTCAGTGGAGTCTGCTTTAGCCCTGATGAGGATAAGATTACCCGCACGGCTGAAGGGCAATATGCAGGAAAGGGAGTCATTTGGCGCTTCAAAAGCGTTTATGACAGGTATGGTAATATTGTCGATCATTAAAGAATCCTTTGGGACCGGAGCTGCCAGGCCGGAATGACTCTTTAGCATCGCTACAGCAATTAACAGAAGAGACCAGTAAAATATCTTGTTACCGGGGAAAGGGATCATGACTATTCGTCAAAAATAACCGGGATATTATGAACCTGAAGATAGACAATTATGTGCGGAGTCTATGACTGACAGAAGGCATCTATTTATGCGGTCAATGCGTAAAGATAATTTCCCTACATTTAATACTATGAACCAAAGATCAATCTGACCAAAAACCAATAAAAACCTACTGATGAACCGGAGCTCCATCTGGCTATTAAAAAATAAAAAACTACTGATGAACCGAAGCTCCATCTGGCTATTAAACAATAAAAAACTACTGATGAACCGAAGCTCCATCTGGCTATTAAAAAATAAAAAACTACTGATGAAACCAACTATACTTGCCATCGTTTTTCTTATTGCAGGATCCCTTTCCTGCCAGTCGCAAACACCAAAAGGGAAACCCAGTTCAATGGCTGCTGCAGCTGACCAGTTTCTTCAAAGCCTGACTGCCGCTCAAAAGGCAAAAGCCCATTTCAGTTTTTTAGATTCAGAACGCTACAACTGGCATTATATTCCAAAGCAGCGGAATGGTATTACGCTAAAAGAACTGACTGCTGAGCAGTTAAAAAAGGCAATGACACTCTTACATACAGGACTTAGTGATACAGGATTTAATAAGGCTACCTCCATCATGCAACTGGAAAATGTTTTGAAAGAGATGGAATTAAGGCCCGCAGGTGATGATTACCGTGACCAGGGTAAATATTATCTTTCCATTTTCGGTGACCCCGCTTCAGACAATATCTGGGGCTGGCGTCTGGAAGGTCATCATATCTCTTTTAATTTTTCTTCAGCTAATAACCAGATCGTATCAGGTACCCCGGGCTTCCTGGGAACAAATCCTGCCATTGTGCTATCTGGTCCGGAAAAAGGGAAGTATGTATTGAAGGATGAAGCTGAATTGGGACTGGCATTTGCGAAATCACTGGATGAGGCACAAATGAAAAAAGCCTTAATTGATGTCAAAGCTCCCGGAGATATCATTACTGCAAATAGTAGAAAGGCAATGATCAGTAACCCCGTTGGAATTCTGTACAGTGAATTGACGGCCACCCAGCAGAATACTTTTATGCAGTTGCTGAGTATTTATCTTCACCGGTACACCAAGGCCTATGCCATGAGCATGGTGAAAGATATTGAAGCTGCGGGATTAAAAAATATGCGTTTTGCCTGGGCAGGTGAATTGCAAAATGGCGTAGGCCACCCTCATTATTACCGTATACAGGGGCCCACAATTATCATTGAATATGACAACACGCAAAACAATGCGAATCACATTCACACCGTCATCAGAGACCTTAAGAATGATTTTGGAGGAGATGAATTGCTGGAGCATTATCAGCAGCATAAACACCACAAATAAGATCAGGAAAATTTTTTAGAATAAATTGCCATTTCCAGCGGCAGGTCCCTTACACCGAATTCTGCCTGCAGATCCCTGGAGAATTCATTTTTTGTCAATAAGGCTATGGAGGATTCATTGTGCTTGTGTGACCAGGCTTCCAGGGTTTGAATGTGTAGTGTGGCCGAGGCGTAATTTAATACTTCACTTAATGCTTCCTGCATCAGACCTTTGCCCTGGAAAGCCGGCAGCAATTCATAACCGATCTCTGCTTTAGAGTTTTCACTGTTGAAACTAAACATGCAAATGGTACCGATCAGCCTGTTCTCCTGCTTGTAAATAATAGCCCAGTAAACACCGCCATTATTTTCAATCATTGAATTAATTTTTTCTATAAAAGCTTTTGCATCATTCAGTGATTGAGCCTTATCACGGTCAAGGTAATAATTTACGGATTCATCAGACCGCAGGTAATAAATGTCCCGGTCGTCTTCATGGGTTAATTTGCGCAGAAGGAGACGATTGGTAGCAAGATTCGGAAACGGAGTAAAATTGATCGTCAGCATGTTTTCCGGGTTTCCGGCAATTTAAGGTTTATTCTGAAATTGTAATTTTGGGTATGATCGTCAGGGAAGCAGTTACCGCAGATATTCCACAGATCCAGGTGGTAAGGAATCAGGTAAAGGAAAATCCTTTGCCTGATCCATCATTGGTAACCGATGCAGATTGCAAAGATTATTTGATAAATCGTGGCAAAGGGTGGGTATGCGAGATTGGTAACAGAATAGTTGGTTTCTCCATCATCTCAGTAAAGGACAATAATGTGTGGGCTTTATTCATTCGGCCTGGATATGAACGTAAGGGAATCGGAAGGTTACTGCATGACCGGATGATGAACTGGTATTTTGCCCAAACGAATGAGACGATATGGCTGGGCACTGCTTCAGGTACCCGCGCTGAAAAGTTCTATCAGGCGGCTGGCTGGACCAGGACTGGCATTCGATCAAACGGTGAAATAAGGTTTGAAATGAGCCAGGCCCAATGGAAGAGCTTTATGCTCCCTGCCTGAAAGTCCTTTTCCTGCCTCCCATTCCTGGTCTTCTGCTACTCTGGAATGTTGGTGCCGAACTGGTAGAAGACTGCACGGGTGAAGAATACATTGATGTATTGTCAAAAGGATGACCCTGTACCACAGGAATACTTTTACGGATCAGCTTTTGAATATCGGTAAGAAAAGTCTTTTCACCCCAATCACAGAATGAAATAGCGATCCCGCTTGCCCCTGCCCTGCCTGTTCTGCCAATACGGTGAACATAGGTCTCCGGTACATTCGGTAATTCGAAATTGATCACATGTGTGAGATCATCAATATCAATACCACGTGCTGCAATATCCGTTGCAACCAGCACACGCGTCTTTCTTGCTCTGAAACTTTCCAAAGCAGCCTGCCGTGCATTCTGGGCCTTGTTACCATGTATTGCCTGAGTTCGAATACCAGCCTTATTGAGTGATTTCGCCAGTTTATCTGCTGAATATTTCATCTGTGTGAATACCAGCACAGATTCCACAGATGTATCCTGCAATAAATGGATCAGCAATGATTGCTTGTTTTGCTTTTCCGTATAATAAATTGATTGCTGGATCATATCCACCGTTGATGCAGGAGGTGTTACCTCTACTTTCACCGGATCAGTCAACAGTATATTTGCAAGCTGTTTGATCTCATTCGGCATCGTAGCAGAAAAGAACAATGTTTGCCTTTTGGCCGGAAGCTTTGCAATAATGCGTCTTACATCATGCACAAATCCCATATCTAACATACGATCTGCTTCATCCAGCACAAAGTATTTGATATCGTTCAGGGAAATATGGCGTTGTTGTACCAGATCCAGTAACCTGCCTGGTGTAGCTACCAGGATATCAATGCCACGGCGAATGGATTGAACCTGATGGAACTGCGATACACCACCAAAAATGACACGATTCTTCAGGTTAAGAAATTTGCCATAAGAATTGATGCTTTCTCCAATCTGGATGGCCAATTCACGTGTAGGTGTAAGAATTAAGGTCTGGATCTTTCGATTTGTTGGCGGATTAGCTTCCAACTCCTTTTGCATTAGCTGAAGGATTGGAATAGTAAAAGCGGCTGTTTTGCCGGTACCTGTCTGCGCACAGCCCAGTAGATCTCTTTTTTGTAAAATAACAGGAATTGCTTTTTCCTGGATAGGTGTTGGATTGGTATAACCTTCCTGGCTCAATGCCTGTAATAAAGGCTCAATGAGTCCTAATTGATTAAATGACACTTGAAAGTATTTGATTAAAAATTGTGGTAAGGCTATCAAAATCTGGTTGATACTTTACCTGCCTTACGTTAAGCCATCACGGCATTTGGGTGGATTAGACTACACAAATTGAGAGAGCAATAACATTAAGAATTACAAAGATACAATTTAATCGTGGTAAATGCAAATGCCACCCCAGGCCCATTTCATCCACCCATTTCTTCAGTTCATTTAAAACGGGCTATTCCTCCGGGTATCGCCGCCCTACCTTGCCCTCAAATTAAAGTTCAACCATTAATCATTTATGAAAAAAGCATTTTTAACCTTATCTATTCCCACTGCCCTTATTCTGGTTGCAGTGGTGGCATGCCGTGATAACAGGCCGGCAGATGCTGTTATTGTTAAAGTTAACCAGGACAGCCTGGTGAAACGTGGATCTTACCTGGTAACAACCATGTTATGCGATGACTGTCATTCTCCAAAGCGTATGGGACCAAATGGACCCGAACTTATCCCGGAACTTCGTCTTTCAGGTTTCAGGCATGACAGTCAGCTACCGCCTGTTGATACTTCTGAGATCAAAAAAGGATGGACATTGTTTAATCCTGACCTTACTTCTGCTATTGGTATGTGGGGTGCATCATTCTCTGCCAATCTTACTTCTGATGCAACTGGAATTGGTAACTGGACCGAGGATCAATTCTTCACTGCATTACGTAAAGGAAAATGGAAAGGCATGGAAGGAAACCGTGATCTGCTACCTCCCATGCCCTGGCATAATATCGGCAAACTGAATGATGATGATCTGAAAGCAGTTTTTGCTTTTCTTAAATCAACAAATCCCGTGGATAACCTGGTGCCTGCACCAAAAACACTGGCCGAATTGAAATAGGATCAGAATTTTCCAAATTTCAGCGTTGCATTGTAAGAGACTCCGCTGATGTCCTTGTCATCCAGACCACGCCCATTGCTACCAAATGAACGGCGATAGGAAACCCCGGGGCTGATACGCATCCATTTAAAGAGATTCATTTCAAGCTGAACGCCAGGCTCTGCTACAAAGAACCAGTTCTGATCATGGACATCATCCTGATAACTGGAATTGTGATAGCCAAATCGCTCATATTGAAGAGTGAATCCGGCCCCGGTCATTAAATTAACTACAAGGTGAACTGGTTTATCAGACCCAACAACGTACTCCGTCATCAGGCCGAAATGACCATACTCATAGCTAAGATCTCTTACCGGATCAGCGCTGTACTGTAGCGGTACATGAATATTGTTGGTAGTTGACGCCAGTGCCGCCCCAATCATAAACCGATGGTTGATAAACCATCCTCCATACAATCCGGCCATATTGGCAAATTTGCCGCGAATGGTCGTGAACTGGTTGGTAGCTGCTCCATACCCACCTGAACTCAATACCCCACGTTTAAAAACCGTACGTACGCTTCCATTCTGTGCAAATATTGATGTGCTGGTAAAAATCAATGCAATAGTGACTAAAGTTTTGAACTGCCTTTTCATTCTTTTAATGGTTTTATTTATGAAAAGACAATTGACTGTTCCCTTACCCCTACGCCTTTAAAAAAAATATCTTGCCCCTATCCCAATATTCACAATGTCAAAGAATGGGAAGGCGCTTACATTCGTGAGATAACTCGCCAGGTCTCTGTCTGTAGTTCCCAGCTCATAATAAATTCCTGCTTTTTTATAGCGAAGGCCACCTCCGGCAAAGATCCCAATGTGAGCTGCTGTAGGCAGACCATAATATTTAAGTGGATATTTATCCGGCGATAAAAAGAAATATTGTTTGCCGAATACATAATTTATCAGGAGCCCGGTTGAAAGCCAGTCTGCCGTAATATTATTCTTCAATCTTGAGGAAACCGCTATCCAGGTGAATTTACCCGTAATACAGTGAATAGTTACCCCTCCCAGTTCTTCCGGCACATACCCATATAGTATATCTGTTTGTATTCTTTTATTTTTTGAATCATATCCAATGCCGCCAGAAAGGAAACCAATTCCGCCTGCAAATTGAATAGTTCCATGATCAGGTATTAAGGGCTTTACCCCCTTTTTTTGAGCAGGAAGCCCAATGGGAAAGGCAAGTAAAAAATAAAAAAGTAAACGTACCCTCATCTCAATAATATTTTTCTTCCAAAGTATAGTCACTTCCGTTTACGGTGATCAGTGCATAATTCCGTTGTTCTCCCGAGCCAGCCACCAGGTATTCCATTCCATCACCATAAGGTTTTTCCACGTGATATTTATGTTCATGTCCATGTAGTGATAAACGTGTCCGGGGATTGGAGCGTAGCAGTACCCTGAAATCAAATTCTATGGAGCGGTTGAAATCCTCGGAAAAAGGAGGCACATGAGACAGTATAAAAATATTTTGTGGAGTTGTATCCTTTAATTGATTTGAAAGCCAGTTCATATCAGGAATGGTTCCATCATAACCTGTCTCTCTTGAATTGGTGTTTAAGCAAATGAACCTGGAACTACCATAATTAAACACGAAATTCTCCGGACCAAACATTTGCTTATATATTTCACGTCCATTAGCCAGCATATCATGATTTCCGATCGTGGTAATATAAGGTACTTTCAATTTTGCCAGCCGGTCCGCAACCCAGTTGAATTCATTGTTCCATCCAAATTCAACAAGGTCACCATTCAGTAATACAAATGAAATATCATTCATGCTATTAACATGGGCAACAAAATCTTCCAGTTCATCATAAAATTCCTGTGTATCTCCTGTCATTATGAATTTGAAGGAGGTCTTTGCATTAAATGATTGCAGTTTCTGAAGATTAATGGCATTTAAATTTTTTGCATTAGGTCTTACTTCCTCAGGATGGAACATGATATGCTTGCAGGAAAATACCATGCTTACAGTCAATACAAACAGGATCCGGTACATAACAGGTTTTAGTACCATTATGCAATAGATATACCATGTAGTAATAGGTGATCGTTGGCCCTGAATGGGGCAAAATTGCCTCGAAGGGCGACAAAATTCTACCCTGTATTATTTCAGGAAAATAAATATCGCACCGATGATGGTTAATCCAATAATTACCCGGCGATAACTATCGTCCTGGATTTTCGCCACTATTTTGATTCCAATCCAGAATCCTGCAATGAGTGCAGGCAATACTAATAGATTTGTATATAATGTATCTCCATTCACATTCTTCCAGTAAATGACCTGGAATGGAAGTTTGAACCAGTTGATCAAAAGAAAAACCCACGCAGCTGTTCCGATAAAATCATTCTTGAGTAAACGCATTGCCAAAAAGTAAACGTTGGAAAAGGCGCCTGCCAGATTGCCTATCATGGTGGTAAACCCCGAAGCCAGGCCCATGCTGGCAACAAATACCTTGTTATCCGGTACTGCCTTTGTTTTTCTTATTTCGAGGAACACCATTATCAGTGCTGTCAATACAATGATCACCGCCATGATCTTCCTGAAAATGGATTCGTTCAGATCTTTGCCCACGTATACACCTATAAATATGCCGATCACCATCCAGGGCATCAGCTTCCATACATGTCCCCACCGGGCATGCCGGTTATAATAGATCACTGCCATCACATCAGCCACACAAAGTAGTTGTAATACGATGCCGGTTGATGCCTTTCCACCAAAAACAATGGCCATAAGGGCTACATTCACCATATCAATTCCTTTCAGCCCGGCCTTGGATAGACCGATCAAAAATGCGCCGAGGCCAACAAGAAACCAGTATGCGGGGGTAGAAATGGTTAAAAGATGCATGAGTCAGAATTCGTCAAAAATAGTGTTTCATGCAACAATTACCACTTTCTGGTGAGGGATTGACCTGCCTAATTTGCTTACCTTTGAGTGGTGGCCTAAATTACAATTGATGCCAGAGCCTGCAACCGATACTAAAGCTTCATCCAACCTTACCCGGCAACTGGCTGCAGTAATGTTTGCCGATATGACCGGTTATACGGCTCTAATGCAGGAAGATGAACAAAAGGCCAAATTGCTCCGCGACCGCCAGCGATATATCCTCGAGAAATTAATCCCTTATTATAACGGCAAGATCATTCAATATTTTGGAGATGGCACCCTGAGCCTTTTCGGGAGCGCAATTGATGCCGTTAAATGCGCCATTGAGATACAGGCGGAATTACAAAAAACACCAAAGGTATCCTTACGGATAGGAATACATTCCGGTGATATTGCTTATGATAGCCAGGGTGTGTATGGCGACAGTGTAAACCTTGCTTCCCGCATAGAAGCCCTTTCTGTTCCTGGCGCTGTGCTGGTCTCTGACAAGATCTTTGATGAGATAAAGAACCAGGTTGATATCCAGACCAGCATGCTGGGAAAGTTCAGCCTTAAAAACGTAAAGAGACAGGTTGAAGTCTATGCAATTGCCAATGAAGGCCTGGTGATTCCTTCCCCCGCACAGGTGAGTGTAAAATCAGGATCCGATAAATCAATTGCAGTTCTTCCGTTTGTGAATATGAGCGCCGATCCCGAGAATGAATATTTCAGTGATGGAATATCAGAAGAGATTCTGAATGCATTAACACATGTGGAAGGTGTGCAGGTTACTGCAAGGTCTTCCTCTTTTTCATTCAAGGGAAAAAATGAAGATATCCGTCAGATCGGAACAAAACTAGGAGTATCCAAACTGTTATCAGGCAGTGTAAGAAAAGCAGGTAAAAGAATGCGGATCACGGCTCAATTGATAAATGCTGCAGATGGTTACCATATCTGGTCAGAAGTATATGATAGCGATGTAGAGGATATTTTCCAG
>CAMLGP010000041.1 GCA_946479535.1 uncultured Bacteroidota bacterium | reverse complement strand
TTCTCTTACCACTGCTACCTCATGATAGCTATCAATGCTTGGCGCATCTGCGCCTACGCTGATCGCACCCAGGTCATTGAGATACTCCATTGCGCTCCTGTCCACACCTGGATAATTCCGGATATATTCAAAATTGTTTTTCCATTTCTTGTACCATCCTGTATGGATCAAAACTACAGATTGGGGCCGAATGGTAACTCCGGTTATAGCTATGGCTTCTTCAATATCCGCTCTTGTAATATAACTATTAGGTGCCTTATGCGAAAAATCAAACCAGACTGCCGGGGCCATGAACCATTCCAGCGGCAATTCATTGATGGCACGAGCATCTGGCTCGTTTACCACATGGTTTATTGCATCAACATGGGTATTGGAATGATCACATAAAGTAAATCCAACTACCTTATAAGAGTAGGGCGGCTTTGTCAAACCCATCTTCTGCGTTTCTTCATGCGTAAGATGGCTCCATATTAAGGTTCGCTGGTGACCGATAAAAGTAGGATCTTCTGTAGTAATGGTGTGGCTCAGGTCCGTGACAATGCAATCAATGCCTAAAAAATTCATTTTAGTTTGCAAAGCAAAAGGCGGACAAAAAGCTTTTTTCAACGTAAGCATCCAAATCTGGGGTTATGGTTAATTAATAATTTTCATCTTTTAGAATTTGCGTGACCATTCCTTTGGCCATCTTTCTACAACCACTTTGGTTTGTGTGAAGAATTCAATAGCATGACGGCCCTGTCCATGCAGGTCACCAAAGAAGCTTTCATTCCACCCACTAAATGGAAATTGAGCCATTGGTGCGGCAACTCCAATATTGATACCGATATTACCCGCATTGGCCGTACTTCTGAATTTTCTTGCATTTGCTCCGCTACTGGTAAACAGACAGGCCATATTCCCATAGTGACCGCTATTTATAAAATCCAGCGCTTCTTCAACTGTATTCAATTCAATAAGGCTCATTACCGGACCGAATATTTCAGTTCTAACAATCTCTCCACCCAGAGGCAGGCCTTCCAGTATAGTAGGTTTAATAAAATTCCCTTTCTCAAAACCATTGATGGAAGCCTTTCTTCCATCAAGCAGGATCTTTGCGCCTTCTTTTACCCCAGCGCTAATAAGCTCCTCCACTCTTGAACGGCTCTCGGGTGAGATAACAGGTCCCATTTCCATTGCTTCATCCAGACCAAAACCAGTCTTTCTCTTTTTGGCTGATTCATAAAGGGCTTCCTTTATTTTCCCATCATCACCTACAGTAATAATATTTGAAGCCGCCAGGCAACGCTGACCGGCACAACCATATACACTGTCCGTTATGATCTGTACAGACATATCTATATCAGCATCTGGCAATATCACAACAGGATTCTTTGCCCCACCCTGAGCCTGAACTCTTTTTCCATTGGCTGCACTCCGGTAATAGATATACTTCGCGATCTTGGATGAACCCACAAAACTTATTGCCCTGATAGCTGGATGATCTAAAAGCGCATCAACTGTTTCCTTGCCACCATGAACCAGATTGATAACCCCTTTGGGCAGATCAATCTGCTCTATGAGTTGAAAAACCTTCGTCATAGTCAACGGGACCTTTTCCGAAGGTTTTAAAATGAAAGTGTTTCCACAGGCAATAGCATAAGGCAGGAACCAGAAAGGGATCATACCCGGAAAATTGAATGGAGCAATACAGGCACAAACTCCTAAAGGCTGGCGGATCATGAATTCATCAATACCTCCCGCAATATTTTCAGAAAACTCACTTTGCAATAACATGGGAGCACCGCAGGCTACCTCCACGTTCTCAATTGCCCTTTGTAATTCTCCTCTGGATTCTGCCAAAGTTTTACCGCATTCCAGCGTAATTGTTCTTGCAATCTCCTCGGCATTCTCTTCCAGTAATTGTTTTAACCGGTATAGCGGCTGAACTCTTTTCATCACAGGCACCTGGCTCCATGACTTATAAGCTACTGAAGCAGCAGCAACGGCTGCAGTTACATCATCTACTGTCTGTTTTCCGTTCGGAACCCTTCCCAATAATTCCTGTGTAGCCGGATTTATTACATCCGTAGAACCAGTTGCTTTACTTTTAGTCCAGTTGCCATCAACATAATTATCCAATATTCTCATAATAAACTAACCTTCCTTTTCTTTTTAAAATATTGTTTAATAGGATACCTGTTTATTTCCGATCGCGGTCAGCATCACGCCGCATTTGATGGCTTATTGAACTTATATCCCAGTTTCTTACAGAAATCTCTTGAGACCTGAGCCGCTTCAAATTCAGTTAATGGCGTCTTTATCTTACGGTCAGAGTCCAACTCAAACATGATCATGCCAGCCATTTTATTTCTTCTTACTTCCAGCATTTTCAGGATCTTTTTCAGATTCACATGTCCCTGTCCTAATGGAGCATAACCCAAATACCCATTATCACCGCCAGCATAATCCTTCAGGTGCACATGCTCTATCAATGGCATGAAATCCCTGACGATCTTTTCCACATCACAACCGCCTTTCGCCAGTTGGCCCACATCAGGCCCAAACTTCATATACCTGGTATCTAAATTCTCCATTACAAAATATACCTCTTCCTGTGTTTCAATAGGAGTTCCTGTATGTGGATGCAATGCACAAACAAGGCCCTGGTCAGTGATTACTTTTGCAATCTCGTTCATTGAATCCAGCAGGTCCTTTTTGTGTTCTTTATAATCGTAACCTTTCCTGCTTCCACCTACTGCACAATATTCAATTACTTTTCCCCCGTTGGCTTTTAATAGCTGTCACCACCTGATCATCTTCTTTACATCCTCTGGTCTTTTTGAAGGATCAAGCAGAGACGATAGGCACGCCGTATTTATCAATAAGGGGCTTTATTCCGCCTCGTTTATCTTCCCATTCCTCAATCACATTTCCAAAAGTTTCAAAAGCATGAAAGCCCAGTTTAGACATATCAGCGAGGGCTGGCTCAAGGTTGTTTGTGCCATATCCCCAAAGAATAAAAGTGGCGCCTATTTCACCTTTCTTCGCCGCCGCTTCCATCAATAGCGATGGTGCAATCATGGCTGCTGCACCTGCCATACCTGAAAGTTTAATAAACTCTCTTCGGTTCAAATTCTGGTTATTCATATAAATGCTTTAAGTTATTATTTCGAATAAGTGACTATGCTAACTCCTCCAATAAGCAATAAGACCCCAAGAACCTTTGTCCAGGAGATGGGGTCAACTGGTGATCCCAATATACCAAAATGTGAGAATATCAATCCTGTAATTACCTGGCCGGCAATCATCAGTACCATTGCATTTCTTGCGCCAATTTGTGGGATCACCCAGGCAATTCCAAATACCAGGCAGGCTCCCATTGCTCCTGCAGTTAACAACCATACCGGAACATCTTTTAAACGCGCAAGTGCCGAGGAATCCCAGGCCGTTGCGCCAATAATAATTGCTGTAATGGCTCCAATGGTCCAAAAGAGCGCATTACCCATTTTTTGATTCTTTACTATCACACCTACCTGTGAGTTCATTGTCAAATGCAGGGTTAATATAAACCCGATAAATAGCATCAATAAAAGAAGAGGGAGCTTCATAAGCAATCGTATTTTATTTGTTCAGAAAATAGTTTCATGTCAACTTTATTTCTTATTTGGCTGTTTATTCCAAAAAATAAACGTTCCTCTGTTGGCTGATGAAATAATATCCATCCTGCCATCCTTATTCAGATCCACCGCCAGCCCATCAGACCCGGCACCAGAACGGTTATGTACGAGTTCAGGAATAAAAGCTGCACCAGATGATTTTATTTCATCGCCAGCAGGTTGCCCTAATGCTAAAAGGCTGATGGTGAGAAATAAAATAGAAAATAAGAAATTCTTCATTGGTTAAATACAATAGGTGATATCATTCCGGTTTTTTGTACCTGTCAAAGTTGTCAGATCGTGGGGCTGATAACTGGAGTTGTTTGGCATTCGTTTTTACTCCTTCCTTCGGAACATCAATTCCTGCTGTCCATACGATCTCATTGAGTACAAACCGGAGGTAATTTTCATTTTGCAGCGCAGAATGATAGTCCATTCCACCCCAAAGAACGCCACGCTGTTTGTTCTTTTCATAAACTGAAGCAACGCATCTTGGGCTTATTACTCCTCTTGGAGATCCATATTCACTCTGATTGGTCTCAGGTGATTCTCCCATTAGCAGATCAGTGCGGTAAGGATCACCAGGATTTACAACAAGGCGGGAAAATATTTCATCCTTATATGTCCATGGTTTTACTCCATTCAGAATTGGATGCTTCGCACCTTTGATTGGTGTAATCTTCCAGAATCCAAGTGGATTTTGGGTGTAGTTGGACATTGCTGTCTGACCAAACCACCTTATATAATGTTCAGATGCTGGCTGATTACCATCCGTTGCAATGCCCCAGTGAATTACCATAATCCCCATACCTGCTGCCTGCAAGCTGTCAATCTGATTAAGGTAAGCTGCCGTATCCTTCCCGTAATTTCTGGCTCCGGGCGGCAATGGTGGCAAAAGCGGATGGGTGCGTTTTTGAGTACTGGTAACCGAACTGCATTCAACAATAATAGCATCTGCCCCTTTGAGGTCTTCGATATCAACTGCAGATCTTTCATCAAGATATTTGGTTACTATCTTAACGCCTTTAATATTGGCAACACTATCAATACAATTTTTTAGCACCAACAGATCCCTGCCTGTTTCATGTCTTCCGGTGCCAGCTGGCCCCACATGGTCTTTGGGCCCTGACAGAAAATAAATTGTCTTTGTCTTTTGGGCTGATACTTCTGCAATAAAACAACAGAAAGCGATTACAAGCAGTATTGAAATATTTTTAACTCTCATTAGTGATCAGTTTAAATTGTATTTATTTATTTTTTCGGAAGCGCAAATACCATATATCTCCGGGGCACATCCGTATCATTTTTTGATTTATCCGTTACAGCACCTGTAGCACAAACCACCAGGAATTGCTGGCCCTTGTTCTCATACATCGCAGGAATTCCCTCCGGCACTCTTTCCAATCTTGTAGACCATAGGAGATTGCCGTTATCCTCATCAAAAGCATAGATTCCGCCGTCTACACAGGTAGCAAAGACGATCCCTGTAGAAGTCACGATCATCCCCTTTCCCTGAATTCCACTCGGCAAACCTGTTTCCTTCCCTCCATATTTATCATCGTGGCCCAACGGTCTTTTCCATTTGATTTTTCCTGTATTCAAATCATACGCAACTATTGATGACCATGGCGGCGCCAATAAATATGGATAGCCTAATCCATATCCGGTTGAAGAGCCATCAACATATCGAACTGCCGGAGGCACTACACCTTCTGGGTAAGTACGGTTAACTGCTCCACGTCCAAAACCTGCAGCCTGTGCCGCCTGGGGTAAAGGCACACCACCGGAAGCCACCACTGGTCCATCTGGCATTGCTGCTGAACCGGATTGCTGAAAGCTTCCCTGCCTACCACCCTGCCTACCCTGTGCATTGGAAAGATATTTGTAGAGATCAATTACCGACTGGTCACCGATGTGCAGGAATGACGGCATATTTGCTTTGCCAAGATTTACTACCGATTGAAAATTTTCAAAGCTTACCCTTGTATTAATATTGACCAATGATGGACCAGCTGCTCCTGCTTTATTTGCACCATGGCAGGCCATGCAATTCTGTAAATAAATAGCCGCAGCTCTAACAGTATCTTCTGCTGACATGGGTATTCTCAATTCAGGCGGTTCTTCTTTTTTAAGTTTATAAACAGATGGTTTATCCATGTTCGCTACATACACAATTCCTTTCACAGGATTGGCAGCGGTATTACCATAAATGGCCCCACCGTTTGCACCTGGCATTGTAATGGTTTCATATTTATCCGAAAGAGGATAGAAGAGTCCGCTCTTTGTTTCGGTAATTCTTTTCCTCCATTGCTCTTGCTCTGCTGCAGGCAATAAAGGATTTATATCTGCAACTGTAATTGTTTGTCTGCTGAATGGTGGCAAAACAGTAGGAAAAGGTTGTGTAGGCCATGATTTTTCACCGGGCATTTCACTTGCTGGAACAGGCTTCTCCTCAATAGGCCATAAGGGTTCACCAGTAACCCGATCAAATGCAAACAAAAATCCCTGCTTGGTTGCTATTGCAACAGCATCTACCTTCTTCCCATTATGCTTTACAGTGATCAGTTGAGGAGCTGCAGCCACATCAAAATCCCAGAGGTCATGATGCACCGTTTGAAAATGCCATAATCGTTTTCCGGTACGCGCATCCAAAGCAACCAGGCTGTTACCAAACAATCCCGCCCCTTCCCTGTCACCACCATAATAATCATACGTAGGAGACCCCAGAGGGAAAAAGGCAATACCACGCTTTTCATCTACTGTTATTTCACCCCATGTATTTACACCGCCAACATATTTCCAGGCATCCTTTGGCCAGGTTTCATAACCAAATTCACCGGGATGCGGTATGGTATGAAAGACCCAGGCCAGTTTACCAGTAATAACATTATAGGCACGGAGATGTCCAGGGGCAGAGAACCAGCCTTCACCGGGTGATGAACCCAGCAGTATCAAATCTTCGAATATATGACCAGGTGAACTGGAAGTTGCACGAAATATGGTTGCAGGATCACGGCCCAGATCCTCTCTCAGGTTTACGTATCCGTTTGTGCCAAATGTCAAAATTGACTTGCCTGTATTGGCATCGATCTCCTGCAGAGTATTATTGACACAAAATACCAGCCGGCGATCTTTTCTATCTTTACTTTCCCAATAATTGAGCCCTCTTTTGGAACCGGTATTCAAATTGGCATGTATCCAAATTTCCTTACCTGTAGTAACATCAAGCGCCACCAGTGAATTATTCTTTGCCAGTACATACATTACATTGTCAATAACAATAGGATTATACCGGTAAGACAGATTGTCTTTTGTAGGATAATCCCATGCCAGTTGAAGCTGATTTACATTTTGTTTTGTGATCTCCTTAAGTTCAACATATTTTGACTGATCTGCGCTGCCCCCGTATTGCGTCCATGTTCTGTGGGCAATGCTGCCACTGCTGCCTTGTCCTGTGCTTAACTCTGCACTACTCACGGGACCACTATTCTTAAATATGTTACAGGCAAGAAGGACCACCACTGCAATTGCAGTACCTGCAGCAATCCATCTCCTTTTTGTCATTTTACCTGAATACATATTTCCCTTGTTTACTTTTATTTATTTCTTTTTTGGAAGCGCATAAACAACATAACCTTTCGGAATGTCAGACTCTTTTTTTGATTTGTCGATAAGTCCTCCTGTTGAACAGACTACCAGGTACTGTCTTCCACGTGCTTCATACATTGCTGGTATACCACCAGGATTGCTCCTGCCTAATTCACCTACCCATAATATTTTACCATTCTCTGCATCGTAAGCATAAACCCTTCCGTCCAGCGCGGTAGAGAATAATAAACCGGATGATGTTACTACCATTCCCTTCCCCTGTGAACCATTGGGAATGCTCAGATTTTTACTGCCCGGGATCTTATCGTCATTACCCAGTGGTATTTTCCATTTGATTGTTCCTTTATTTAAATCATAAGCAACAATCAGTGACCAGGGTGGGCTTAATAGATTCGGAACTCCTACGCCCCAGTTATTTGCTTCAACATAAAGTGCTTTTGGTCCTGTATAATCTTCTGGATACCCCAGATTTTTTCTCGGACCTCCGGATGGAACAGGTACTCCTCCAGAAGCAACTACCGGCCCTGAAGGTTTTGCCGCATCTCCCACATTTTGTTGCCCACCACGGCCGCCTCTTGGAGCAAGGTATGCATACAGGTCTGCTATCTGAGCATCTTCCACATGTGGCAATGGCGCCATTCTTCCTTTACCGGATTTAATAATTGCTTTAAAATCTTCAGCGTTTATACGAGAAGCCAGGTTGCTCAGATCAGATCCCAGGCCAGTCACTCCAGTCTTATTGGCACCATGACAGGTCTGGCAGTATTGAACATAAATTTTTTGGGCTCTTTCCATTCTGTCTGCTGAAAAACCACCACCGCCACCACCTCGTTGTCCGGATGGACCTCTTAATTTCAAGCTATAAAAATCAGGCAACTCCTGGGTCTGAATATAAACGATACCCTTATCAGGATCGGATGCCGAGTTTCCATAATTGGCACCACCAACAGCTCCGGGCGTGGTTATAGTTTCATATTTATCAGATAAGGGCTGATATAATCCCGCCCTGGCTGCCTGTATTCGTTTTGTCCATTTTTCTTTTTCCTCCGGTGTGAAATAAGGATTCAGATCATCTACAGTAACGATCTGACGATTGAATGGAGGCACCACTATAGGAAATGGTTGTGTGGGCCATGCCTCTTCATCTGGCATATCACTTTTTGGAACAGGTCGCTCTTCAATTGGCCATAACGGCTTGCCAGTAACCCGGTTTAACACATATAAAAATCCATTCTTGGAAGGCTGTGCTACCGCATCTACTTTTTTACCATCATGTATAACCGTTATGAGTTGGGGAGCCGTTGTCAGATCATAATCCCAAAGATCATGATGTACTGTCTGAAAATGCCATAAACGCTTTCCGGTTCTTGCATTAAGGGCCAGAATGCAATTGCCAAATAAATTCATGCCATGACGGTCAGCGCCATCATAATCATAAGTAGGCGAACCAAGTGGGAAATAGGCAATTCCTCTTTGCTCATCTATTGAAATATCGCCCCAGGTATTGGTACCACCTACATATTTGTAAGCATCTTTAGGCCAGGTTTCATAACCAAATTCTCCCGGATGAGGTATGGTATGAAATTTCCAGACAAGTTTTCCTGTTATCACATTATAGGCTCTCAGATGGCCGGGACCCGAAAATGGATTTTCACCCGGTGCTGATCCAACAATGATCAGGTCTTCAAAAATATGACCGGGAGTAGTAGAGGTTCCCCTTCCAATGGTTGCAGGATCACGATCAAGCCCTTCCCGCATATCTGTGTATCCATTTTTTCCAAACTTCATTATGGACTTTCCAGTATTTGCATCAATTGCCTGCATGGTGTTATTAAGAAAAATGATCAGGCGCTTTTGTTTCTTATCCCCGCTTTGCCAGAAATTTATTCCACGCTGAATGATCCCTCTTAAGTTGGCATGTATCCATATCTCTCTGCCCGTTGTTGCATCTACTGCAACAAGGGAGTTATTCTTTGCCAGTACATACATGACATTATCTACTACAATGGGATTGAATCTATACCCCACATTGTCATTTGTTGGATAAACAAAAGCTACTTCAAGCTGATTGACGTTGGTTTTGGTGATCTGTTTGATATCCACAAATTTGGACTGATCCGGGCCTCCTCCATAATCCTTCCATTCCTTGTGTTGTGTAGTAACGGGCGGATCAGCCTTTTTCCATACTATCAGCCCGAAGCCAATAGTGAACACCACGATAATTGTAAGAAGGATCCGGGATAAATTTCTCCCCGCTTTCCTGGCTTTAAACAGACCTGACATAAATCAATTTTAAATTTGGTGATAATCGCAATGGTTCTTCGCCTGGCAGAGATGCCGGAATGGAATTGAAAAGGGGGCTCTTTGAATTAATCAGGCAAGACATCGCTTAATTTAAAAATAGATTACAGTCATTAACAGGGGACTTAATAAATCATTAATGGTACCCTACTCCCCTTTTATGTGTGAAACTTTTTAAATCTTACCAAATGTCAACTTTTCATGTAGGAATAATGTCCACCCAATTCACCAGAACCGATATTATAGTAACATAAAGTTTGAGATTTTGGGCCAAATCTGGTAAATTTTGTACCTTTTACCTTATGAAGCCCCATTTGTTAAAAGTGTCACTGGCGCCTGAATCATCATTCAATATTCACCAGAATAAGGGGCCCAAATTTTATAACCAGTGGCATTTTCATCCTGAAATAGAACTGATCTATATTCATAAAGGAAGAGGAACGAGATTTATTGGAAATAATATTTCGCGCTTTGAATCCAATGAACTTGTATTGATAGGCTCCAACCTGGATCATATGTGGCGTTGCGATCCTGAATACTTTTTAAAAGGATCTAAATTAATTGCAGAAGTGACAGTAATCTATTTTCATCATGATTTTTTAGGGGATACATTTTTCAATGCGCCCGAATTGAAGAATATAAATTTCCTACTGGAGAAAGCAAAACAGGGAATAAAAATTACAGGAGGCACTAAAAACCAGGTGAAAGAACTGCTTGCGAAATTGCCTGAAACCAATGGGATAGAAAGAATATTTGCACTTCTAAAAATTCTTGATAAAATAGCTAAAACAAAAGAAAAGCAATTTATCAACTCCATGTATCAGCCTGTAAAGTTTGATAAATTTGAAGCTGACAGATTAAATAAAGTTTTTCATCATACGCTGACCAATTTCCAGAAACAGATAAGCCTGCATGAAATAGCTTCAGTCGCTAACCTTAGCGAGAAAGCATTTTGCAGATACTTTAAATCAAAGACCAAAAAGACCTACTATAATTTTCTGCTGGAAGTAAGAGTAGCACATGCCTGCAATCTATTGCTGGAAAAAGATATGACCATTTATGAAGTCTGTTATGAAAGCGGCTTTAATAATCTTTCCAATTTTAACCGGTACTTCAAAAAGATCATGAGCAAAACCCCTTTTGAATTCAGGAAAGCGCATTTACTGCTAAGTGAATAACCCCTTTCTTCTTCCTTA
>CAMLGP010000040.1 GCA_946479535.1 uncultured Bacteroidota bacterium | reverse complement strand
AAGGATCGATATCATTATCGAAATACTGCATTTTCTTTTTGCTGTATTCCTGGTGATTCTTTAGATCAAAATCAGTGCGACTATGAATACCTTCCAGTTCCTTGAATCCGATAGGAAAATCAAATTCTATATCACATGCTGCATCTGCATAGTGAGCCAGTTTGATATGATCATGAAAGCGGTATTTTTTTGAATCGGCACCCAGACTGAGATGCCATTTGAGACGTTCCTGTTTCCAGTGTTCATACCATTCTTTCTGAGTGCCAGGGCGAATGAAGAATTGCATTTCCATCTGTTCAAATTCCCGCATACGGAAAATGAATTGTCGCGCCACGATCTCATTCCGGAAGGCTTTACCGATCTGCGCAATACCGAAAGGGATCTTCATGCGGCCTGTCTTCTGTACATTGAGGAAATTGACGAAGATACCCTGGGCGGTTTCCGGCCGGAGGTAAACAATATTATCACCTTCTTCCGAGGAGGATGTGGATCCAAATTCAGTAGAGAACATCAGGTTGAACTGGCGAACATCCGTCCAGTTGGAAGTACCACTGATGCCACATTTGATATTATAAGTTTCTATTAATTTCTTTAATCCGGGGAAATCATCTCTGGCAATCAGCTTTTCCATTTCTGCAATTAATCCATCCGCTTCATCCTGCCGGTTATTGGCGATCATTTGTTCAGCATGTGCTTCAATCAGGTGATCCACGCGATAGCGTTTCTTGCTGTCTTTGTTATCGATCATGGGATCATTGAAATTATCCACGTGACCGGAGGCTTTCCAGGTAGTAGGGTGCATGAAGATGGCTGCGTCGATACCCACAATATTCTCCTGGAGCTGGGTCATGCTCTTCCACCAGTAATCCTTGATATTCTTTTTTAGTTCACTACCCCACTGGCCGTAATCATATACAGCCTGAAGGCCATCATAAATTTCACTGCTGGGGAAAATAAAGCCGTACTCTTTGCAATGTGAGATAATATCCTGAAATTTCTTTGAGTCGTTTGCCATAATAGGCGCAAAAATAGGTCAGAACGGCCTAGTTCTCATGTAGAAATTCTTCTTTTTAAACGGGAGCCAAAAACTCTCTACTAACTGTTGTAAACCTGACATCCAGCTATTATTTTTGAGACTGGAAAACTCTCAATTATAAATTGCTAACGTATGAATATTATTAAGACCAGGCTAACAGAGAAACAATTTATTAATGCCAGTCTGGTGTTACTCTTCAAAAAACCAATTGCCTGGCTTTTCCCAATCATAGGCTTTTTCTTAATCCTTATAAACCTGGTGCAGCCGAAAGGGGTGAGTTCCTTTACTATGTATATTGTTCCCGTTGTGTACCTGATTATTTTCGGAGGAATGTTACCCCTCGTAACTTATTTTAAAGCGCGGACCATGTACAGAGTTTCAAGCAGCAGAGCCAGAGAAAATATAGAATATGAATTTCAGAATGATCAGTTTTTAATACGTGGTGAATCTTTTAACGCAAATTTCAGCTGGGATAAAGTTCAGAAAGTAACTGAAACCAGGAAATGGCTGTTTATCTGGCTCAATTCGCAGGCAGCCAATCCAATTCCCAAAGAGGCTATTTGGGAAGGAGAACTAATGAAGCTTAAGGAAATTCTTTTCGCCAACAAGGTGAAAAATAATTTGAAATAAAACTGTATTCATTCCCGCTTTTCCTGCTGAGGTCCCTCAACCACAGTCTTTGTTACCGGCTGCTTCTGGATTGATTCCTGAGATTGGACTTCCACCTGTTCAACCCAGACAGCGTAATTATTGGGATATATATTTGAACCGGTATTCATGGCATAGACCCGCGTGAATACTGCTCCGAAATAAAGTATGATGGCGGAGTAATAGACCCACAAAAGGATCACAATGATGGAACCAGCTGCTCCATAGGCTGTGCTCATTGTACTTTGACCCAAATACAGACCGATCAGGTATTTACCAGCCATAAATAATAACGCTGTGGTAAAAGCACCGGCCCGAACATGTTTCCAATCAATGCGTGCATCCGGCAATACTTTAAAAATTAAACCGAATAAAAGGGACGTAATAACGAAACTCAATGCAAGATTAGAAATATAAACCACTATTACCTCAGTATCGGGGAACGCCTGGATAAGATGGTTGATAAAGAAATCCATCAAACTGTTTATGACCAGCGAAACCAGTAACAGGAAGCCTAGTGAGAGTATGATAGAAAAGGAAAGTAGTCGATTGATTACCATCCTTAACCAGCCCTTCCCTTTCTTTGGTTTGGATTTAAGTTTCCAGATCAGATTTATGGAATCCTGTATCTCACCAAAGATCCCGGTAGCACCTACAACGAGTGTGGTTACCCCAACTATGGCAGCCAGCTTATTTTGCCCTGAATTAATTGCATTGGCGATAGTTTCCTGGATCTGCAGGGCAGCTTTTGGACCAACCAGTTCACCAACCTGACCGTAAACAGTTCCTTCAACGTCTTTATGGCGGTAGAAAATATCGCTAACCCAGATGATAATGATTAAAAGGCCCGGAAGGGAAAAAATGGTATAATAGGCAAGGGCTGCACTGAGTTTCAGCACCCTGTCAGCAAAAAACTCTGAAAAAGTCTGTTTTGTAATAGTCCACGCTTTCTTAAATGGCATACCATTTCTATCAAAAAAAATGGTGCCAATCCGGCCAATCAGGGCTTATTTTTTCAATTTCTCATTCTGCTGGTGCCGTTCTGCATCCCGGATATTCTTCTTGATAAAGTTCTTCTGCAGGGCATCGGTCAGGTTAACTCCGGTCTGATTTGCCAGACAGATCAGGACCCATAATACATCAGCCATTTCATCTGCCAGATCCCTTTTTTTATCTGATTCTTTGAACGACTGATCCCCAAAGGTACGCGCCATGATACGTGCCAGTTCACCCACCTCCTCCGTAAGAATGGCCATATTGGTGAGTTCATTGAAGTAACGAACTCCCACTGTTTTGATCCACTGATCCACGTCCTGTTGCGCCTGCTGAATGGTCATAACAAAGTTTTTAGAATGTTTTTGCAATATAGCATGATTCTTGCCGTTAGAGGAACCCCGCCGATGGCGGGACTGCCCGCAACGTTAAATTAGATACAAAGACGGGCACATCCCTACCCCTTGAAATGATCAACCAATACCTTTAAAAAATATTTGTGATAATGATCATTGCAGTAACCCGGAAGATAATGGCTATTACAGCCTTTTTATTTCTGATCTTCATTGCATCCGCCCAGGCTGGAATACCACCAGTGGATAAGGAAGCAAAACCCTATCGTATCTATACTTCGGGCAAACAGATTACCGTAAAGAGTTCAAAGGATATCAAAAGTGTGATGGTATGGACCGCAAGTGGCCATCGGATAGTTGAAGAGCGGGGTCTTAATGCCGCCTCCTACAGCTTTACTGTACGCATTAATGAAAAGGTATTTTTCCTTATGCTGGAACTGCAGGGTGATAAAAGATATACTGAAAAGATCGGAGTCAGATAAGCATTTCCAGACGCTATAGGTTCCGATCAACCCCACCTTGAGATGGGAACCCCCGAGTTCCTTTATTACTCCTTATTTTTTGTATCTATAACAATGGTCACCGGACCATCATTGAGCAGTTCAACCTTCATATCGGCTCCAAACTGACCAGTACCAATGGGTTTACCCAGGTCCGCCGACAACTGTTTTTTCATTTTTTCATAAAGTGGTATCGCGATTCCGCCCTTACTGGCTTTGCTATAAGATGGGCGGTTGCCTTTTTTAGTAGAGGCGTGAAGGGTAAACTGGCTGACCAGGATTATATCGCCGGATTTATCCTTTACCGAAAGATTCATCACTCCATTCTCATCATCAAAAATGCGCATATTAACGATCTTGCCGCTCAGCCATTCAATATCCTCATCGGTGTCAGCATCCTCAATGCCCATCAATACCAATAAACCTGATTTGATCTGTGAATGAATATTCCCTTCTATTGTTACACTGGCCCGGCTCACCCTTTGTATTACCGCCTTCATAATTCGTATATTTACAGTTGCACAAATGTATGCCTGATCTTTCATCAGAAATAAAATTCCAGACCACGCGAAGCGGAGGCAAGGGAGGACAAAATGTAAACAAGGTGGAGACTGCTGTTATCGGCAGCCTTTCCATTGATGCTTCCCAATTATTGAATGCTGACCAAAAAATATTGATAAAGGAGAAGCTGGCAAACCGTATTACTTCAGAAGGAGACTTGCAGGTTAGATCCCAAACCCATCGTACCCAGCTGGCCAATAAAGAAGAAGTGATTGAGAAGATCCATAACCTGATCAATGAAGCAATAAAAAAGAAAAAACTCCGTATTGCAACAAAGGTCTCTAAAGCAGCAAAAAGGATCAGGCTGGAGTCTAAAAAAAAGAAAGGTGATGTAAAATCAGGAAGGAAAAAGCTGAGACCCGGCGACTATTAAGCAAGTCCGTCAAGAGGACCAAAATAGGAAATGATAGTCCGTAAATTTTTAGATGAGCCGCCTGCATCAAACAAATCATGTGAAAAAGAGCCTGTTTACAATAGCGTTTTTGATTTCCCTGGTCAGTATCCTTGCCTATGGATTGGGCTCCTGCAATAAGGATAATAATTCCAACAATCTCACTTATCTCCAGCAGGAAATTCCTGCAGGTTTCCCGCAACCAGTCTACAGATTTCAGGACAACCCTTTAACCAGAGAAGGATTTGAACTGGGGAGAAAATTGTTTTATGATGGCCGGTTATCTCTGGACAATAATCATCCCTGCGCTTCCTGTCATCAACAGATCGCCGTGTTTGGAACTTTTGAGCATGACAGAAGCCATGGAGTGAACAGTACGCATACCCTGCGCAATGCGCCGCCATTATTCAATCTTGCCTGGCAAACCAAATATCATTGGGACGGCGAATTCAATTCTCTTTTTAATGAGACCTCGCAACCCATTCATGGTGATCACGAAATGGGAGAAACATTTACCTCCATTGTAAATAAAATACAGAAGGACCCCGATTACCGGGAAGCTTTTAAGAAGGTTTTCCGCACAGAATTCATCAGCCCTGATTATATGATGAAGGCACTGGCTCAGTTTACCGGATCTATCGTTTCCTTTCAATCCAAATATGACCGGGTTAAAAAAGGCGAAGCCAGTTTCACCGCCCTTGAATTAGATGGCTATACAGTATTCCAGGCGAAATGCGCAACCTGTCATCCGGAACCGATGTTCACCGATTATAGTTTCCGTAATATCGGCCTTCCGATAGATCCATTATTGAATGATTATGGAAGATTTAGGGTAACAAAAAACCCTGCAGACTCCTTCAAGTTCAAAGTACCTTCACTTCGCAGTGTATATATTACCTCCAACTATATGCATGACGGAAGATTTAATACGCTGGCTCAATGCCTGAACCATTACCGGACTGGCGTAGTGAAAAGTTCCACACTTGATCCTCTATTAACAAACGGGATTACCCTCACTAATACTGAAGCAAATGATGTAGCGCTGTTCCTGCGCACACTTACTGATTCAACCATTCTTAATGATCCGCGGTTTACAAAACCTTAGCGGCTATCAGCTTTTACGTTTTCCTTTTAAAACATCGAGCAGTCCGCGCTGATTACCTATTTCCTTTTGCTGCTCTTCCTGGCTTTTTGCATTTTTCTTCAGGTCATCCTGCAGGTCCTTAATCTTCTTTTCCATGCTTACCTGATCATCCTGAAGATCCTTGAATTTCTTTTCCGCTCTGGTCACCTCATCTTCCTGTGATTTTATTTTGAGCTCAAGGTTGGCTACTTCAATATCCGGTAATAATTTATTCAGGAATTCCTTTGCATGTTCCACATAACTATCGCTGCCGGCCAGCATATTCTCCCCATTTTTAGTGATGACCAGGTAAACATTGGTCATATCTTTTTCTTTCCGGCTCTTTCGTTCCACCTTTACAATAAAATCCATGTCTTTATCACTGATATCAGCAACATAGGCATTGCGGAACACAATGAACCCTTTATCTCCATTGAACATTCCTTTTTCTTCCCGCGACTTGTTCCCCAGGTCTTTCAGCTTCTCTATGATGGCATTTTCCGCAGCTTCTTCCGGGTAGCCGCATTCCAGCACAATAGCTTTCTGTTTTTTCTTATTATAGGTAATGCTGCTTTCGTAAGCCTGTGAAAAGGTGGGGCCCATATACAGACAGGCCACTATCAGGAGGATGGTTGCTAATCTCATAACAGTGTTTTGACAAATATAAGATTATTGTCAGGTGTGATTTATAACAACCTTTCATAGCTCAATTAAATTGCTAATTTTGCATCGAAATCATTGATCTTTTGAGTGGTATAAAAAAACTGGCCGGACAAACCATGTGGTATGGAGTGAGCTCCATAGCCGCCCGTTTTCTCAGCTATCTTCTTACACCCTATCTAACAGGCGCCCTCCTGGCAGATGCGTATGGGGAAATGAACCTGGTATATGCATTGATCCCCTTTTTAAACGTCTTGTTCATGTATGGGCTGGAAACCGCCTATTTCCGGTTTGTTCAGAAAAAAGGAAATGAACAGGACGTATATAATACGATAACGGTTTCCTTAATTATAAGCACCATTGGATTTACGGCATTATTGCTTCTTTTTAAAAATTTTTTCGCGGAAGTTATCTCTCTTAAGAATCATCCGGAATATATCACCTACAGCGCAGCGATCATTGCATTTGATGCATTGTCTACAATAGCATTTGCACGATTGAGACAAGAAAGCCGTCCTGTAAAATATGCGATGACCAAAATAGCCGGCATTCTGGTTTATATTGGATTGACCGTTTTCTTTTTAAGCGTTTGTCCTGCTCTTGTTAAAAAAGACCCGAATGGTTTCATATCCATCATATACGATAGAAAAAAGGAAGTCAGCTACATCTTCATAGCGAATGTTGCACAGGCGGTTGTAACGTTCTTATTGTTATCAAAAGAATTCTTCAAATTCCGTTGGAAATTCAACGCGTCATTGTGGAAGGAGATCATCATCTATTCGCTTCCATTGACGATTGCCGGGTTTGGTGGAATGATCAATGAAACATTTGACCGGATCATGTTGGGCTGGTGGTCTACCGCCAGGTACCCCAAAGTAGAAATTGGTATATACAGTGGATGTTACAAGCTGGCCATATTGATCTCCCTGTTCATACAGGCATTCAGGCTGGGCGCCGAACCTTTCTTTTTTAAACAGGCTGAGGGCGAGAACGCGCAAAAAACATACGCACGGGTGATGAAGTTTTTTGTGTTGACGGTCTGTTTCATGTTCCTGGTAGTGGCTTTGTATATTGATATCTGGAAGTATTTTCTCAGCAAACCTATTTATTGGACAGGTCTAAAAGTGGTGCCGATACTGCTACTTGCCAATATTTTCCTGGGCATTTATTACAATCTCACAATTTGGTATAAGGTAACGCATAAAACTATGGCAGGTGCCTGGATCACTCTGATTGGGGCAGTAATCACTTTGTTGATCAACTATCTTTTCATACCGAAGTATGGCTATATGGCCTGCGCCTGGGCTACCTTCCTGTGCTATGGAAGCATGATGGTGATATCGTTTGTGTGGGGACAGAAAGAATATCGCATCCCTTATGCCTGGAAAAAATTGCTGGCTTACATCGGCATTGTGGTAATTCTTTATTTCATTCACAGGCTTTTCCAGGGAATTGGTTTAAATGTATGGGTCAACCGGGGATTTGGTGCCGTGCTGATACTGGGCTTTGCCTGGTTTGTGTTGAATATTGAAAAAAAGGAGTTCCAGCGTCTCCCTTATATTGGCCGGTTCCTGAAATAACAGCCTAGTATAACTTCACAAACAGGTTATTCATTTTCTCAAAACCTATCGTAGTTACGGGTCCGTGACCGGAATACACTTTAGTCTCCTCAGGCAGGGTGAAAAATTGGGTTTGAATGCTTTGAAGCAGGGTGTCAAAATCGCCCCCGGGAAGATCGGTCCGGCCAATGCTGCCATTGAATAAAACATCTCCGCCCATTATAAACTGGCCGGGTTCATGGTAGAAGGAAACACTTCCGGGAGAATGGCCGGGAGTGAACCGGACCTCTAATGGTTCACCGCCAAAATCCAGTGTGGTATTCTCCTTTAGAAAGACCAGGTCTCCTTTGTAATTTTCGAAAGGCAATTGCCAGACCTTGCCGGCCTGTTCTGCTGTGTCCAGAACCGGTTTTTCTTTGGGGTGAATATGCGGTTTCAACCCCCATTTTTCAAACACGAATTTGTTGCCAAATATGTGATCCAGGTGGCAGTGGGTATTGAGCAGCAGCGTGGGTTTCAACGACTCCTGTTCTATGAATAATGTTAAGGAATCCCTTTCCTCGTCAAAATAACAGCCCGGGTCTATAATGCAGCACTCCTTTTTATCGTTATACAGCACATAGGTATTCTCCTGGACGGGGTTAAAAACAAACGATTTAATAGTTAGCATGGGTTTTTTCGTACTTTTAAGTATGCCGGAATCCGTTAAATTGTGGTCCTTTCCGGAATTCCAAAACTAATGCCCAAATGAGATTTAGCGGTCAGCCGGCCCCTAAATTAATACACCCCGTTGGCAACAACTAAAAGAGAAAGCACGATTAAAAGAATAAGAAACAGCCTGATTTGTATGAATAAAGTTCTATGCCTGATTATCTGTTTTATAGCTTGCATGTGGATGGGAGCCAATGCTCAAGTGAGTACGGTAGAATTTGGAAAAAACCGGGTCCAGTACCAGAAATTCAATTGGAAATATTACCAGACTGAAAACTTCAATACTTACTTCAGCCAGGACGGTCTGGGTCTTGGAAAATATGTTGCCCAGATCGCCGAAAATGAGTTACCCGGGATAGAAGAATTTGTTGAGTACGGTCTTCAGCGCCGCATCAATATTGTTGTCTATAACAGTTTTGATGAAATGAACCAATCCAATATCGGGTTGGGCATTGACTGGCAGAATACCGGGGGTCTCACCAAGCTGGTCAATAACAAGATGCTGGTCTATTTTGACGGGAACCATGAAAATCTGCGCCGCCAGATCCGCCAGGGATTGGCCAAAGTGCTGATTGAAAACATCCTGTTTGGAGATGACCTGGGAGAATTTGCAGCTAACCAGGCATTGCTGGACCTTCCGCAATGGCTGGTGGATGGTTATATTGAATACGTGGCGGAAAACTGGAGTGCGGCACTGGATGATGATCTGCGTTCTATTTTACTCTCCGGCAAATACAACAATTTCTATCAGTTCGCGTATGAAAAGCCATTTCTTGCCGGGCATTCATTCTGGAAATATTTTGGAGATAAATATGGCAAGAACAAAGTACCATATCTGTTTTATCTCAGCCGTATTTATCGTAACCTGAATACAGCATCAAAAAAGATCACCAAGAAGAAATTTAAGGAGATTTTGAAGGATTTCATGATTGAGATGCCTCAAACCTATTACAAGGATATCCGTGGCCGCCGCAATGCTCCAAAAGGTCAATTGGGTGTGAGTGAAGTGATTGGCAAAAAGGATTTCATACGCTTTAATGCCAATCCCAATCCGAAGAGCTTTACTTATGTTGTTACTGAATTCAAGAAAGGAATTTATTCTGTTGTATTGAATGAGAATTTCGTAACCAGAAAGGTCCTCCTGAAATTTGGTGAACGCTCAAAAGAAGATGAAAAAAATCCCAATTATCCCATCATTGCCTGGGATGGAAAAGGCACCCGTATCGCCGTTGTTTATTGGAAAGAAGGTGCGTTAAGACTCTTTGTATATGATGCATTCAGCAAGTATAAAGTAACCAATGTTGAACTGCCCATGTTTGACCAGGTGCAGGACATGAAGTATATGCTGGATGCAAATACTTTATTGTTCAGTGGTATCCGGAGTGGCCAGACTGATATATATGTGTATAAGATCGATAAGGCATCCATTGAGCAGGTCACCAATGATGTGTATGATGACCTGGATCCTGCTTTTGTTGCCTTCCCTAATAAGACAGGTATTATTTATTCCAGCAATCGCCCCACTGCAGAAGCAGGAAGCACGGATGATTCACTTCCGGGCAGGCATTATAATATCTTCCTGGTTGATAACTGGAACAAGTCTGAGTTCAAGCAGATCTCCAAATTAACCGATCTTAAATTCGGCAATGCAAGATTTCCCAGTCAATACAATACTTCCCACTTCACTTTTGTAAGTGATGAGAATGGTATCAATAACCGCTATGCCGGTTTCTTCCGCACGGAAAGGGCCGGATTGGATACACTGGTATTCATTGGCGATGAGGTTTTACGTAATCCGCCTTTGACCGAGGTGGATAGCGTGCTTAAGGAATGGAACAAGACTGATATTGATTCCGTTGGATATGTTTCCATTACCAATGACTCCTCCTTCATCTTCCCGATCACCAACTATCAAAGCAGCCTGCTGGAAACAAGAACTGCAGGTGATAACCAGCAGGTGAGTGAGGTAGTGAAGCTGGGTGATACCAAACTGTTATACCGATTAAGAGTTGATGAGGCAGCATTACGCCGCAGGAATATCAATGCCCGTCCTACGGAGTATATGAAATCACAGATAGATGAAGCGCGGAAGAATCGAACGAGGCCGTCACAGTTACAGGACGGCGGCAAGCCGGCAGAGGAGAAAAAACAGAATGATTTCTTCCAAAGTGAGTTTGAAAATGAAAAGAAGGATAGTTCCCGTGTTGGA
>CAMLGP010000039.1 GCA_946479535.1 uncultured Bacteroidota bacterium | reverse complement strand
CTGATACTATTGTACCGGAGGATTGTTTTACAAAATGTATCGGGTTTTTGTCATCTCATCCAGATGCCGGAGCATTGGGAATAAAAATGCTGGATGGCAGCGGGAAATTCCTGAAAGAATCCAAACGATCTTTTCCATCTCCCATCACTTCACTATATAAACTATTTGGTTTATCCCGATTATTCCCCCGGTCAAAGCAATTTTCAAAATACCATCTTGGCAATCTTGATAATAACCAGACTCACCAGGTGGATGTGCTGGCTGGAGCATTTTTTATGGTTAAAAAGGAGGTATTGGATAAAACGGGAGGATTTGATGAAACATTTTTTATGTACGGCGAGGATGTAGACCTCAGTTACCGCATCCAGGAAAAAGGATTCCATAACTATTACTTTGCCGATAGCAGCATTGTCCATTTTAAGGGCGAAAGCACCCGAAAGGGAAGCATGAATTATGTGCGCATGTTTTATAAGGCCATGAGCATTTTTGTCAATAAACATTATGGCAGCGGAAGGGCCAGACTTTTTAATTTATTTATACAGTGTGCTATCTGGGCCAGGGCAATAATGTCCGCAATAGGCAGTTTTATTCGCCGCGCAGGTTTACCGTTGTTGGACGCAGGACTGATACTACTTTCTTTTTATGTAATGAAATAGATTTGGAATGCTTATGTAAAGACAGATACGCAATATGAGAATCGGCTATTATTTATTGCCTTTCCATCCTTCACGCTTATTTACTTACTGGCAGCATGGTATGCCGGACTGTATGATCGATGGTATAAGAAATCGGAATTGATAGGGTCCACCATAATCGCCACCGTAGTAATGCTGGCCGTGTATGCCTTATTGCCGGAACAATATAGATTTTCCAGAGGTATAATTTTATTTGGGGCAGTTCTTGCATTTATCCTGATAAGTATTTTAAGGTGGGTCCTGATCAAAGGAGGCGTTATATCCAGTGGCAACGAAAAAAAGGACCACGCAAATACTTTAGTAGTAGGGTCTGGTGAAGAATACAAATATGTATTGCAACTGATGGAAGATGCAGGAATGAAAGAAAAAGTATTAGGAAGGGTAGCGGTAAATCAAAATGATCCGGATGCCATTGGTTATTGGAACAGACTGGATGTAGTGTATCACTCGATCCCATTCAGGGAGATCATTTTTTGTGAGGGAAGTCTTTCGTTTAAGAATATTATTGAAAGTCTTCAACAAATAAAGGACAAGGTAAAAATAAAAATACATGCAGCCGACAGTCAGAGTATTGTAGGAAGCGATTCAAAAGATACCGCGGGTGAATCACTATCAAAGGAAAATGGTTACAGGCTGGCAAATCCTTATAATCGGAGATTGAAACGCCTTGTGGATGTTACCATCGCATTTTCCGCTTTTTTAAGTTTTCCAATTCATCTTATAGGAGTGAAGAAACCTTTTTCGTTTTTTGGCAATTGCATTGCTGTGCTATTTGGAAAGAAAACCTGGGTAGGCTATGCAGCCCCGGAAAAAAATTTACCTCAACTCAGAAAGGCTGTTATTGGCTGTAATGGAATACCCGTAAGTATAAAACAGGAACTTCCCAAAGAAAGTTTGCAAATGGTAGATTACTGGTATGCGAGGGACTATGAGCCTGCAACAGACCTGAAACTGGTTTGGAAGATCTACCGTAGATTGGGAGATTAAATAGATTGATCCATTCAATTGTTTTTATTGATAATCGGACTTTTACTATTTTGTTCGTTCATGCCTTCCTTTCATGGAAGGCATTTTCTGATATGGAATTGGCCTTATATTCGCATTACCACCAAATAACATCTTAACTTTATACAAATACCTTCGCTCTGTTTTAGTTCATGGCAACCATTATTGATATAAAAATACCGAAGGCAATCGCCGCCGCTTTACGGATCCCGCCGAATGATCCCAGGCGTCAGCAAATAAGGGTATTGAAGAAACTATTAAAGAAAGCCAGATTTACTGAATTTGGCCAGCGTTACCTTTTTGATGAAGCATTATTAAGCAGACATCCGGCAAAAAGATTCCAGGAACTGGTACCTGTTCATGATTATAATAAGATCTATGAGGAATGGTGGAAGAAAACGCTGGATGGTGTGCCCGATGTGACCTGGCCCGGAAAAATAAAATATTATGCGCTGAGCTCTGGAACTTCCGAATCAGCCAGTAAGTATATCCCTGTAACAAAGGACCTCCTTCGCAGCAATACCATTAATTATATCAGACAATTGATCAGCGTATTTGGTTATGAAGATGCCAATAGAAAGGCACTCACAAAAGGTTTTCTGATGTTAGGCGGAGCCACTGACCTTCAAAAAGACAGTGCCGGATGGTATGCCGGTGACCTGAGTGGGATCTTAGCCAAGAAGCGTCCCTTCTGGTTTCAGACCTTTTATAAACCAGGTGGCCGTATTGCTGCTATTAAGGATTGGAACCAGAAACTGAATGAAATTGTAGAACATGCCAAAGAATGGGATATTGGATATATAGTAGGCGTTCCAGCGTGGTGCCAAATGTGTATGGAAATGGTAATTGAGCATTACAAGGTTAAGAATATCCATGAGATATGGCCCAATTTCGGGGTATTTGTTCATGGGGGCGTGGCCTTTGAACCGTATAAAAAAGGATTTGAAAAACTATTGGGCAAACCAATCGTATATATTGAGAATTATCTTTCCAGCGAAGGATTTATCGGATACAAAACAAGAGAGCATGCGAAAGGAATGGAACTGATATTAAACAATAATATCTTTTTTGAATTTGTGCCATTTGACGACAAGAACTTTGATTCCGATGGAAAAATTGTTCCAAATCCGGAAGCGAAGATGATACATGAGGTGGAAGCGGGAAAGGAATATGCTTTGCTCATGAGCACAAATGCAGGAGCCTGGCGCTACCTGATTGGAGATACGCTGAAGTTTGTGGACCTGGAAAAAAATGAAGTGGTTATTACGGGACGCACTAAGCATTACCTTAGCCTGGTAGGTGAGCATCTTAGCGTGGAAAATATGAACAAGGCAATAGAACTGGTAAGTGAAGAGTTCAATATTAGTATTCCCGAATATACCGTAGTAGGATTCCCACATGAAAGTTTCTTCGCTCATAAATGGTATATCGCCACCAATGACAAATTGGATCCCGCCGAGGTAAAAAAACGAATTGACCAGAATCTCCGGATACTGAATGATGATTACGCAACAGAAAGAGACAGTGCATTAAAAGAGGTATTTTTGGAAGTATTACCGGAAGAGAAATTCATGAAATTCATGGAACTTAAAGGGAAACTTGGCAGTCAGCATAAATTTCCACGGGTTATGAAGGGAAAAATGCTGGAAGAATGGAACAGGTTTTTAGAAACCGGCAATATATAATCTTACAGCTACACGGTACTTTTCTATGCTGGAAGCCCTGATCAAAGGAATCACTTTAGGATTATTGCTGAGTATATCGGTAGGTCCGGTTATTTTTTCCATCATTAAACAGAGTTTGAATAATGGCCACACAGGCGGAATGGCTTTTGTGTTTGGCGTTTCTGCCAGCGATATTGCTTTGGCGGCAGTAAGCAATATATTTACTCAGCTATTCAGGAATATCAGCACTCATCAGACCTATATTGGCATTGCTGGAAGCATCTTCCTTATTGTAATGGGGTTTTATTTCCTTTTTTTCAAGAAAGTTAGTGTAGATGCCATGGGGAAACAGGTGGTAGCGCAGTTCAGAAAACGGGACCTCGCAAGGATATTCTTCTCGGGCTTCTTCATGAATATTCTTAACCCTGCCGTGTTTTTATTTTGGCTGACCACTTCTACCACATTTATCAATCATACTACAGAAGAAAGACTGGTCATATTTATTACCTGCCTTTTGCTGGTACTGGCCGGAGACATAGCCAAAGTAATGCTTGCCGGAAAGATCAGAAACAAACTTACCCCCCGGAATATTCATATCATTAACCGGGTAAATGGATTGATCCTTGTAATTTTTGGAGTAGCCCTGATCTGGGGACTTCTATGGTATACCAAACATCATTGATTTTAACAATTCCCACTAAATTATCGTTGTAAGTTTAACACATGAACCGGCTGTTGATCATACTGCTTATTCTTTTCTCCGCTTCCTATGTTCACGGGCAAACAGGATATCTATTTGTAAAAAAAGGGTATAAAAAGAAAAAGACATATACTGAAGGAGATAGGATTATTTTGCAGGTTCAGGAAGGCACCATTTACAATGGTGTAATTACATTGCTGCTCAATGATACCATTTATATTAACGGCCTTCCCATTCCCAGGCCAGAAGTTAGCAAAGTTATACTGATCAATAAAAAGAAGAAAACCTTCCACCTTGAACCAAAGGATTTTCTATTGATCACTGCAGGAGTAGCTCTGACCACTGCAGGTTTAACACTCAGCAAGCAGGCAAAATTTAAAGAAGCATTAACCGCAGGACTGGTCATTGGCTATTCACCATTGGCAATTAACTATCTTGGAAGCAAGATATCATTCAGGCGAAAGAAATTCAGAATGGGAAATAAATTTCGATTACAGGTTCTGGAATTTCATATGCCTCCCAAAAGAGGGTTTTAATCTCCTGATAAATGTTCTATATTGGGCACTGAATGAAAACTAAAGGACTGTTCCCCAAAATATGGCGATGGACGAAGAGGATATTCCTGATTATGTTCATTGCACAGTTTGTTTACATTATCCTTTTAAAATGGATTAATCCCCCCATTACACTCACGCAATTCTTTAGCTGGATTACTGGTCATGGTTTGAAACGCGATTATGTAGACAGAGATGATATTTCTTACAATGCCAAGCTCGCAGTAATTGCTTCCGAAGATCAGCTATTTGTTGATCACAGCGGATTTGATTGGAAGAGCATTAAAAAGGCAATGAAATACAATGAAAAAAAGCCAGGACGTACGCATGGTGCCAGCACCATAAGTCAACAGGTAGCCAAAAATGTATTTCTATGGCAGGGAAGAGACTGGATAAGGAAAGGATTAGAAGCCTATTTTACTTTCATGATAGAGAAAATATGGGGGAAAAAAAGAATATTGGAAGTTTACCTGAATGTTATAGAAATGGGAGATGGGATCTTTGGAATAGAACGGGCTGCCAATATCTATTTTTCGAAACCGGCAAAAAGCCTCACACGTCAGGAAGCAGCAATGATAGCCGCCTGCTTACCCAATCCCAAACGTTATAAAGTAAAACCTCCCTCAAGATATGTTTCATGGAAGGCAGGAAAAATTATGCAGCAAATGAATTTTCTTCAGCCAGATCCTGATATTCAGAATGTGATTGAGAAGTCCGGTAAGAAGTAATATTATTGTCCCGCTATTACTTTATCAACAGCTTTTATTGCCCAATCCACTCTTTCTTCATCCTGTCCACTGATCTCAATCCAGGGCACTTCCTGATTGACAAGAATATCTTTATAAATAGAATATAATTTTTGGCGGGAAGCAAGATCAGGGTATTCCCGTAACTCATCTTTTACCCAGGGAAGATCGATATTGCACAGAAGGTAAAGGTCATAATTCCTTTCAACGATCTGATCAAGAATGAAACGATGGCAGTTGCCAAAAACAAATTCACACCAGACCTTCATAACATACATGTCTGTATCTATGAAATAGGGTGTATGGTGAATAGGATACTGGTTTTTGCTGGAAGAAATTTGAGCTGACAAATCACTCATTATCTTCTCTTCCAGATTTAGCTGGCCATTGGCAATTGTCAGCAGGTCATCATAAGTATAATTCATTCCATTTTTCAAAAGATATTCCCTCGCATACTCCGGGCACCACGCTGATTTATAGTGAGCTGCGAGCTGGGTACAAAGGAAACTTTTGCCGGTACTTTCGGGTCCTATGGTTACTATTTTCTTTATCATAAATTCCTGAGCCTGGGTATTTCAAACCTTTCTGCCGGTGAAATTGTTGATATAATGATATTCAATTTTTCACTTTTAAACAAGTAAACATGTACTACAATCAGTCATGTGCCGCAAAAGGCAACCATTACGGAAACAGGAACCGGCAACTGTTCATCCGCTCAGCACAACGCGCTGCCGTGAACATCCACAAAACGGATACAAGCTATGAAATGCTTGTTTTTGCACCTGGAAGGATCAAGGAAAACTTCAATCTTGGAGTCAAAGGCAATGAATTAACCATTACCTACACTCCACCAGAAGGATTTCCTAAATTCGATTGGATCCAGCGCGAATACAGTCGCGGTGGTTTTGTGAGAAGCTTTACACTTGACAGCAGCATCGATGCCGGCAAGATCAGTGCAAAGTATGAAGATGGGGTACTCCACGTGAGTCTTCCCCTTGCGGCGGGTAAGGAAACTTCCAGTCAGGAAATTCCAATCAGTTAATCATTCAGGGGCCGCTTAATAGCGGCCTCTTTTCGCTTCCATTCCGTATATCCCATATAAGCAAGCACAAGAAATACTACGTACATGAGTGTAAACAGCATCAGTTCTTTGTAAAAATTGAGCGGGATGGCAACTATATTGGATAATATCCAGGCAAACCAGTTTTCAATCTTTCTTTTTGCCATCCACCACATGGCTGTTATTGATAATGCAGAAACAAGAGAATCCAGAACAGGTGTATTGCTATTGGTAAATCTTACCAATACAAAATAGATGATGACCCAGAAAGTGAGAAAGAAGCCTATGCCTATGGATAATTCTTTTTTGTTACACCAGCTGATTGGATAGGTATAATGTGATTCATCCTTCTTTTGCACCCAGTTATACCAGCCATAAACACTTATGACGAAATAATATATATTAAGTGAGGCATCAGCATATAATGGAGGACTGATCATAAAGAAATACACATAGGCAGCAAGCAATACACCAATGATCCCGGTAGGATAAACGAGTACATTGTTTTTCCTTGCATACCAAACACTGGCCACCTGGGCAATTGTACTTAACCATTCCGGCCATTTGGTATCCCGGATATTTTGAAGAAAATGCTGGTAGATTTCCTGTATTGACAAATAATTGATTTTAGTTATTTGGGATTTCTGTATTTATGCCATGATCGTAAATACCTGACACCTTTAGAGGTTCTAAAACGGGTAGCAACCTGTTGCCAGCGATTATTGCTATCAAAGGTCCAGACCAGGAAATGCAGATGTGGCAAAAATGCATAACCGGTTTTTCCACTTAACGCTATCACCTGGCCTTTGGTAACTGTATCTCCCACATTCACTAACGCTCCATCTTTTTGAAGATGCCAGTACCCAGCCCGGCTACCATCTTCGTGCTGAATAACAATATTATTTCCATACTGTCTGTACTTTGCGTTCCAGCCACCTTTGTCGCCATCTTCCTTTACTCTCACCACAACCCCACCTCTTGCTGCACAGATCTTTGTTCCTTTTTTCATTTTAAAATCTAAGGCAGCCCTTTCTTTGTGGGAAAGATGGCTGAAATACCCCTGTACCAGGAAATATTTCTTTCCTTTTTCAAATGGCAGGTCGTACACATAACTTGTATCATCCTCCAATTTGCCTTTTTGAAGGAGTTTAACAGTTTTTCGTAACGGATTTTTGCTGGAGGAACAGGACATCATGAGAAGCAGGACAACAGCGCCTGTAACCAGAAAAATTGAGGTTTTCAATATGAAATGATTTTTTGACCATGGTAAATCTACATCCATCTGTCAAATATCCCGGTTCACAATTATTTAATTTTTTCCCCGCTTGAAAAAGTTTAGCTTATCTGTCCCATCTTTTAACCTAAATCTTATAGTTATGTCAACATTAGAAGCTGTGATGACTATACAGGACGTCGCCAATCGATTATCACAATTGTTTAAAGAGAACAAATGGAATGAGGCTCAGGATGAGCTGTTCAGTGAAAATGCAGTTAGCATTGAGCCTGCACATTCACCCGGACTGCAAACAGTAGAAGGTCTTGCCAACATTAAACAGAAAGGCAAGGATTTTCAGGCCATGGTAGAAGAAGTTCATGGTGGATGGGCTTCTGAGCCACAAGTGGCTGGTAAATATATTTCCATTGCAATGGGAATGGATGTTACCATGAAAGGACAGGGCAGGATGAACATGGATGAAATTGCATTGTACGAAGTGAAAGACGGCAAGATTGTAAAGGAGCAGTTCTTTTATTGAGTTGAACCATGAAAAGAACGAAGTACGTTTTATAGCTGTTAATAAAAGAGGCGTACTTCGCCCTTTTCCTAAAAACTTTAAAAATGGAAAAAGTCAATCTAAAAAATAAACTGGCAGTTATCTCTGATCATTACAAACCCCGCGTGGCAGGTGAATTGAACGGACAAATGGTGAAGCTGGTAAAATTTCAGGGCGAGTTTGTATGGCATCATCATGACAATGAGGATGAATTATTTTATGTGGTAAAGGGAAGTTTTGATATGGAACTGCGCGATAAGACCATTACAATAAATGAAGGTGAATTCATTATAATTCCCAGAGGAGTAGAACATCGACCCGTGGCACACAAAGAAGTGGAAGTTATGCTTTTTGAGCCGGCAAGCACGTTAAATACGGGTAATGTGGAGAATGAGTTGACACTAAAGCAGCTGGAAAAAGTATAAGGAGGAAAGCTCAGCTATTCTTAACCCTTATGATCTCTGCGGCAATGCTTACTGCAATTTCCTCAGGAGTTAGGCTATGGATATTCAGCCCTATTGGAGTGTGAATTTGTTGCAGCCAATTTTCATCAATTCCCTCCTTCCTGTAATCCTCAAATAGCTTGTTGATCTTGGTCTGACTGCCAAGCACACCCAGATACCTGTAATCTTTTCCCAATAAACCCCGGATCGCTATATCATCCGAGCGGTATCCAAATGTCATTATTACAATATACTCGTTTGTGCCCCCCGGCATGGAACCCACAATTTTTTCATAACTGTCAATGGAATATTTCTCATGGGCGGCATCGTTCTCAATCATAGTTTTAAGTTCTGCCCTGTCATCGTATACCCGAATATAAAAATCCATAGAACGCATTAGCCTTGATAGGGCAAGGGCGCAATGACCGCCTCCTATAATATAGAGATTATTTTTATATCCAGTTTTTTCTATATATAGCCAGTCTCCTTCCGAAGGTCTAAAGAAATGGTAATCCAGTTCAGGAGGGTCAGCAGAGAAATGAACACCTGTTGGTGAAAGAGTGAGTGTTCCATTCTTGTGCCGTTCCAAAGACTGGATGATATTTTCTATATGGCTAAGATCAGCAGGCTGTAAAGTATGAAGCAGAATGGTTTGCTCGCCTGAGCAGATCATGCCACTTTGATTTTTGGCAGCAGATTTATCATGTATCTGTTTTTTGATAGCTGTGCCAGAGCTTGAGGAGTCTCGCAGCTTTTCTTTAACCATTTCCACAAACTTATGCTCCATCATACCGCCTCCAATAGATCCCTCCATATCACCCTTTTTATTGACTGCCATAAAAAAGCCCTGCCTGCCAGGACTGCTTCCACTGCTATCCAAGACATATAATAGCATTACAGGAATTTTATTTTCCATACTGTTGTGTACCAATCTCCAGGTATTGATACTTTTCATGACAGAGCAGTCTCCGGTAATTTCTTTTTTTGATATAGAGCCATCAACACTTTCTCCGGGGTCATTGGAGCATCATAAGGAATATCTGCAGAGGGGTTGAAAGCTTTTATAGCATTGCGCAGCGCAAAATAAGCTCCAAGTCCATATAATAGAGGAGGCTCCCCTACTGCTTTGCTTCGGAGAACAGCAGGGTTATCTTTTTTTGTTTCCAGGAAATGAATATCAATCTGTTTGGGGACGGAATAAATATCAGGTACCTTATAAGTACTCAATGCATTGGAGCGAAGCCGGCCTTCTTTATCATATACTATTTCTTCCATTGTCATCCACCCTATTCCCTGTACAATCCCACCTTCACATTGACCCATATCCACCATATGGTTTATGCTGCTGCCTGCATCATGCACCACTTTAACGGAATCAAATTCATAGATTCCACGAAGACAATCTATAGTTGCGGTAAGAATTGCGGTTCCATAAACATGATAAGCAAAGGGATGCCCTTTTTCTTTTTTGAGATCATAATGAATTCCCGGTGGTGTATAATGCGACAGTTCAGAAAGACTGATACGTTTGGCATAGGTTTCAAAAGCTAATCGCTTCCAGTCCCATGCAGTTTTTTCACCTTCGGAATAGACCCATTCGTTCTTTATTTCGATCTTTTCTGGAATGGTCCTGAATTCTTCTGCTGCTACCATTTTGATCCGGTGTAATATTTCAAGACAGGCAATTTCAGTAGCCTTACCATTCAGGTCTGCGGTGGCACTGGCTGCGGAAGGGGAAGTGTTGGCTATCCGCCAGGTATTGGTTGTATTGATTTTTACGAGAGTGGGATCAATTGAAAAAATGGAGGCAGCCACCTGAAGTATTTTGGTATTTACTCCCTGGCCCATTTCCACGGCGCCGGTACTCACACTAACGCTACCATCGGTATAAACATGTACTAAAGACCTTGCCTGGTTCATAAATGTTTTGGTAAAGGAAATCCCAAAACAGATGGGCATTAAGGCCAGGCCTTTTTTATATAAAATACTGGAATCATTGAATGTATCAATATCCTTTCTCAATTTGGCAAGATCGAAGATCTCCACTGCCTTGTTCCAGCACTCATTCGCTTCACTATCTGCAATCTGGCCATAAGGAAACTCATCTCCGGTAATTAATAAATTTCTTTGCTGAATTTCGGAAGCGGGTATTCCTAAATGTTCCGCAACTTTTGCAATGGCGGCTTCAATCACAAACATTCCCTGGGGTCCACCGAATCCACGGAAAGCAGTATTCGGCGGCAAATGGGTCCTA
>CAMLGP010000038.1 GCA_946479535.1 uncultured Bacteroidota bacterium | reverse complement strand
GTAAACCACTTCCGGATATGCAAACAGGATGTGCCGGCTGGATCTACTCAGGTGGTGCACACCACACCTGCTATAGCCAGAACCTGACATCAGAACATTTACAGGATTTCGCTGATATGGCTGGAATTGAATTTGTGTTGATTGGTAATGGAACTACAATTCCTCAATTGCGGAATGAGCTAAGATGGAACGAGGCCTGCTATAAATAGACAAGGCTCTCTACTCCCAGTCTGCTGTAATCATTGATGAAGGTGAGGATATTATCATACTGACTGAATTCCCCTTCCTTGCTCATAGTGGTGATGACCACGGCTTTCATATTTGCATTGGCAGCCGCTTCCACACCTTTGGGAGAATCTTCAAATACGATGCAGTCTTGTGGACGAACATTCAATTCATCAGCACATTTAAGATAGGTCTCTGGATAAGGTTTACTTTTTATAACATCATCCGCACTGACAACAGAGCTGAAATAATTACGAATATTCAATCCATCCAGTACAAAATCGATATTAAAACGAATGGCCGCTGAACCAATGGCCATTTTTATATTGTTAGAGTAAGTAGATTCCAGTAGCTGACCCAACCCATTGATCAGTTTCATACGGGGTTTGTACTCCGCCTGGTACCTCCGTTCCTTTTCAATGCTGATGCTTTCCATTTCTTTTGATGAGAACCGGCCGGGGAATATGCGTTCCAGTAATTCATCATTCTTGCCGTAACACTGTTCTTTTACTTCTTCATATGAAAGATTTGCGCCGAGGTTATTAAGGAGCTGGTGCCAGGCCTGAATATGATAGCCCATATCGTCTATCATGGTACCATTCAGATCGAAAATAAATGCTTTGGAGTGAAGTATCATTCTATAAATATTATCTGATGCTTGCTGCTACGTTTTCGAGGGTTTACTTTAAGCCGGCAGGCAATCAATAATATTCTTTCCTATCCCGTCCTCTAATTGCTAGTTCTTTGACGCTGATACGCGCTGAACCTTTCGCTAATGGCGCAAACTTATGCCAGAAAACTGGCAACCTGAAATAATCAACAAAGATTATTGTCTGTTGTGTTGTCCACACATACCCTAACGGTATAGTATAGGATAGTTCCTAGTGTTTTTGCTTAACCCTGAGTGCCAGGTAAGTAATGATCGCCGAAAGCAAAAGTGAGCCCGACATAAATACATAGGAAGCTCCAAAATTACCGGTGCGATCATTTAAATAGCCAACGATATAGGTACCTGTAAATGACCCCAAAGCACCCATACTATTGATTAATGCAATAGCTCCAGCCGTTACATTGGACGGAAGTATTTCCGGTATGATGGCAAAGAAAGGCCCGTAAGGTGTATACATGGCCGCCCCGGCAATAACTAATAAGGTAAATGAAATCCAGAAATTCTCAACACCCAAAAGGTAAGATGCATAAAAGGCAATTGCACCCACTAGCAGGAATGGCCAGATAAATTCTTTCCGCTTCAGAGTTTTATCGGAAAAATAAGAAGCAGTAAACATACCCACAATTGCAAAAACATAAGGAACTGCAGCAAGCCAACCAGTTTCCACGATGCCTATTCCCGGCGCTGCCTTTAATATAGTAGGCAACCACATTACGAACCCGTACACTCCAATACTCCATAAGAAGTACTGAAAGGATAATAATATTACCTCCCTTGTTTTAAAAGCTGCCCAATAATTTTTTATAGGTTTTATACCTGTCTGTTCCGCTTTCAGTTCGGCATCCAGATCACTTTTTTCTTCTTCCGTAAGCCATTTAGCAGTTTGGGGCTTATCATCTACCATTTTCCACCAGAAGAAAGCCCAAATGATGGCCGGCAATCCTTCCCAGATAAACATCCATCTCCAGCCAACCGCTTTAATAAGATATCCTGAAAGGATTGACATCCATAAAATGGTAGCAGGATTTCCTAATATTAGAAAGGTATTTGCGCGTGAACGTTCAGATTTGGTAAACCATCTGCTCAGCAATATGAGCATGGCCGGCATAACGGCACTCTCCACTACACCCAGCATAAAACGCACAACCATCAACCCGGCAACATTATGAAGTAAGCCAGTTGCCACTGCACAGGCACCCCAAAGGATGAGGGACCAGAAGATCAGCTTCTTTGCACTACGGTTGGCTGCATACTGAGCACCGGGTATCTGAAAAAAGAAATATCCCAGGAAAAACAGTGCCGCGAGAATTGCCGAAGTACTGCCATCAATCTGGAGATCACTGGCCATTCCACCCGCTGTTCCAAATCCAAAATTGGCTCTATCCAGGTAAGCAAGACTATAAGTAATAAAAGCAATCGGTATGAGACGATACCAACGCGATGGAGCAATTGTTTTTTTCATATATATAGGCTCACAATATAAGAAAGTTGAAAAAGCAAAGGCATTAATAAAATCATAATCGGAAAATTAAAGGTCTGTGGACCAATAAAATCCCGGGTTTCTACATAATAGCTAACGGCTATTAGTGCAACATTCACTATTGGGGCCGTTAGCTATTTGGACTATCTTAGTAACCCAAAATAACCCAACTGGTAGTCCGCTATGCTTCCGTGGAAGACAATCATTACCTGGCAAACAGACTGTTCTACTCCCATCTACCTGCAGATAGCCAATGCAGTGATGCGCGAAATGAAAAGAGGCAGGATCGGCCCGGGTATTAAATTGCCAGGCACCCGGCAGATGTCTGAGATACTAACCGTTCATCGTAAAACGGTTGTACGGGCTTATGAAGAACTGGATGCACAGGGATGGATTGAGATGCGCCCCTCCCAGGGAACTTTTACCAGCAAGGAGCTGCCGGAAATCATTCCTCAACGGCTGCCAGGCAAACAGGAAAAACAGAATTCTTTTCCCAAACAAACCGGGTATCCTGTAAAAGTTAATGATAAGCTTAGAACACCGGTATTTACGTTCAGACATATTATTGGCTTTCATGACGGACCTGATGTAAGATTAATACCCACAGAAGAACTAGGCAGAGCCTATAAAAGTGTATTGAACCGTAGCAGCAGTGCCAGATTCATGTCTTATGTGGAAATGGCGGGTGTACTAAAATTCAGGCAGGTATTATCATCCTATTTAAATACCAGCCGCGGGCTTCAGACCACAGAAGATAATATCATGATCACCCGGGGTAGCCAGCTTGGACTATATCTATTAGCTAAAATACTTCTCTCTAAAGGAGATAATGTGGTTGTGGGGGACCCCAATTATTACTATGCCGATCATGTTTTCCTGAATGCCGGTACCAACCTGGTTCGCATAAAGGTAGATGATCATGGTATTGATGTGGATGCGCTGGAAAAAATATGCAAACGAAAGAGTATAAAGGCGCTATATGTAACACCTCATCACCACTATCCTACCACTGTAACGTTGACTGCTGCCAGGAGGATCAAGTTGCTGTCTTTGGCCGAAAAATATGGCTTTATAATTATCGAAGATGATTACGATTATGATTTTCATTATCAGAGTAGCCCCATTCTCCCATTGGTTAGTGCCGATACAGGAGGAATGGTCATTTATATAGGCACATTGAGTAAAACCCTTGCTCCCTTTATTCGCACCGGGTATATCATTGCCCCACAAAACCTTATACTTGAATTATGCCGGGTACGACAGTTAATGGACACACAGGGTGATCCTATTATGGAACTGGCCCTTGCAGAAATGTTCCAGGATGGAAGTATTAATCGTCACATGAAGAAGGCACTACATACCTATCATCACAGACGTGATATATTATGCGAGTTGCTGAAACAAAAACTTTCTGATGTAATTGATTTTAAAATACCCGATGGTGGATTGGCTATCTGGGCAAAATTTGATAAGTCCGTTCCCCTTCCTCCTCTTGCCGAAAAACTAAAAGCACAGAACCTGATCCTTTCTCCCGGACTGATTCATAATAATTCCTCTGTCTTATTAAACTCCACTCGAATGGGCTTTGGGTGGATGACTGAAAAGGAAGCTGCCAATGCAATTGACATGATAGTGAAGACCATTTACAAAAAATGAGATTCTTTCATCAGTAGATTAAAACCGGACTACTTTCCTTTTAAAAACTGGTACCCACCTTTGGGAAACCGGACTACTCCAAATATAGAAACCGGCTACTGAAATAGTCCGGATGGTTGCTAACTTTACGGAGTAATCAATACCAAATCAAAAAGTATAGCCATGAAAAAGTTTTTTATCTTATTCTGTTCCCTTTTCATGGGAATAGGTTCATTTGCGTTCACACATCAAAACATTGACGAGAAATTATTACAGACTTTCAAAACCAGTTTTCCTACCGCAGAAGAAGTGAACTGGTTTGAAGCAAAAGATACCTATATCGTCAGCTTTAAAGAGAATGGAGTACGTACCAGAGCGGTTTATGATAGAAATAATAGATTGCGTAATCTGACCCGCTCTTACAACGAGTCCAACCTGCCTTACCCTGTTCAGTTAAAGATCAAACAGTGGTATCCTGATAAAAAAATCTTTGGTGTAATTGAAATGATCACCAATGATGGTAATGCAAGTATTACCGAGTACAATATCAAACTGGAGGACGAGAAGAACTGGTATACTGTGCAGATGGACCGTGATGGCGTTATGACTATTGTAGAAAAGTTCAGGAAGGACAACGTTAAGTAGTCTCATGTGAAGGTCAATATACCCATCGATCGGCCAGTGATCCGACGGTGGGTTCTTTTTTATCGTAAACGGTCCAATAATATAGTATTATTACTGCTCCCCACATTCGGGCAGGTTTAACAAAAAAGAGCATCCCCAGGAATGGGGATGCTGTCTGCTTTAAATACCAAAATAAAGAAAAACGAAAGTCTTTACTATTCTTTGACCACCACCGGCCACCCATCATCCCACCTTAATTGCTCAATGATAAGCTTGGAGCGACCGCGGTCTTTAGCATCATATCCATGATAAATAAGATAATCCTTTCCATCAAAGGTGTAAGCTGAATTATGGCCTGCGCCATACCATTCTTTTCCATCTCCCTGAATTATCAATGTACCACCATTCTTTGCAAGGTCAACACCGTTCTTATCAAGGTAAGGCCCCATTACTTTTTCACTTCTTCCCACTACTACCTTGTAATCACTGCGTTCACCCCTGCAACAATAATCCCATGATACAAATAGATAGTAATACTTGCCTTTCCTGAAGATGAATGGTCCTTCTATTGCAGCATTGCCTGCTGAAGAATCAGGTGTACCAAATTCTCTTGGCCTGCGTGCAACTGTATACCATTTCTCTGGCTGTGCCGGCGCAGTCAGTTCATTATTCAGTTTTACCAGCTTCATTCCCTCCCAGAAAGAACCAAAGGTGAGCCAGGGTGTATTGTTCTCATCAAATACCAGGTTAGGATCAATAGCATTAAACAGATCCCTTCCGGGAATTGACTGGATCACCTTACCCATATCTACCCATTTAAAATCTGCGGAAGCAGAGTCAAGCGTTTTATTTACCGCTAACCCGATACAGGAAGTATTCTTTCCAAAAGCTGAAACAGCATAAAAGAGATAGAACTTTCCATTGTGATAGCTGATATCAGGTGCCCACATACTTCCACCACGGAAATTGGGAAGTGCCTGTGTAACCCAATCCGGTGCTTTTGAAAACACCGGCATCTCCTTACGCCAGTTCTTCATGTCTTTAGAGGAAAAAACCTGAACACCGTTGCCTGTTGTAAACAGGTAATAGGTATTCTTCTCCTTTATCATAACCGGGTCATGTGCGGGAGTTTCCCTTGTTGGTGTTATAGTACCTACAGGAGGCGGAGCAAATCTTCTGCGTGAAGTGTCCCTTCGGCTAGTATCCAGGGTAGCGGGCTGTTGTGCAACAGCCGCTACGGAAGATATCAGTATCAAAAAGATCAGTATCCTTTTCATTTTATGCTTTTACAATTTTATCTCCTTTACCTGGCTGTACATACGCTGGGTAACTCCAGTTGTTCTCACTCCAACCCTTGCAAAAGTGTATTTTTTGGTAAGGACCATCCCTAACTGACGTCTCAGCTCGGCATTTCCTGTCCCCGGATACCTGTCTGGATTCAACTGTACCTTGAGCGTTGTTGGAGCAGTCAGGTAATTTCCTGCCGGAGCCTTATCAATGCTTGCAGCGGGAAGAGGGATCTGGTTATTTGCATCCGTAATTTGAGTAAGTCCCAGGTGTAAAGAAATCCTGTCCGCCACCTTACTGGCATCCATTCTGAAAACACTGAATGTAGCAGTAATGGAAGTATCTGCTGAACTATAAGTGATAGATTCACCTCCCACGGTGAAGTAAGGGACTACAGGCACTTCAACAACAGCATGTCCTTTCAGATCGATAGTGATCGTATCTGTATTGTTCTGCCAGGGCGCACCACCAAGCCTCACCAGTTTATACCTTCCATCAAACAGTTTGGCTGAGAATAACCCTGTCTGATCAATGTAAACTGGAATTTTTTGTTTCAAGGCATAACCATCCTGCCATAATTCCAATTGCGTTCCGTTAGACTGAACACTAACCGCCTGTTTGGTACCGGTAATGACCACCATACCATCAAGGGTAGATTTGGGTGGTTCCCGGTTATCTTTTTTACAACCACCTAATACAGCTAATGCTACAATCAGGGGCAATAATTTATGTTTCATATCGAGAATTTAGAACTGTTATTGAAATGGATTACGAACGATCAAAGGATTATTATCCAGCACACTCTGAGGAATGAACGTATAATAATTCCTCTCCTGGAACCACCTGGGTGAAATAATTCTTGGCGCCTTATCTAACTTGTCAAAAACATATTTACCATCACGTGTTGCGTCACCAGGACGTACTACACGATACATGTACAATGCACCAACCTGTGCAACCGGATTGTTAGCCTGGCCATTCCAAACCTGGTCAGCAATTCTCCAGCGTTTGAGATCCCATACACGATGATCCTCAAAGCACAGTTCCACTCTGCGTTCATTCTGTAATCTTGCAAGGGTAAGTGTTCCTGCATCGAGGCTGTTCGGCCCAAATCCTGCCCTTTCCCTGACCCTGTTAACATAAGTGAGTGCATCAGTTGTTTGACCTAACTCAAATGCAGCTTCCGCAGCATTTAATAAAACCTCAGACAAACGGATCCATATCCACGGATTATCACTGCGGACACCGCGAGTGCTGGTGAGTGAACCTTCTTCAATGAATTTGCGTAAAGCAAAACCAGTATTGGTAACATCCTGGTTAGAACGGTGAGGACCAGATGAACCAACCAGGGTTTTACCATCTGTGTATACAGTACCAATTGCACCTTCTACATTGGTATAGGTTGAATTAGTAGTATTCCATACTTTAACGCCGGCCTGGATCTCAATGGTGGAACCTTTGAAAACACTATTAGGATAAATGATTGATCCGCTCAAACGGTAATCTTTCCCTGCGAAAATGTCCTCTGGCTTATCATAATAGATATAGTCAGTATTACCAGCATTTCGTGTTTTCAGGGCACCTGGTGAACCATCGGTATACTCAAATGCTTCCACGAGGCTGACAGAGGGAGTGACCTGAGAAGAAGAAAGATTATCTTCTCTTACACCACGTACAATATTATCATACGTGAACGTATGTCTTTTATCCTTTGCTGTCAAATAGTCCTTAATAAAGATAAATTCTTTGTTACCCGACTTTTTTGTGGTTGCTTCATAATAAGCCGTAGCTCCGGCAACAGGACCAACCCCGCTTTTCAATTGATACCATGGGCTGTTTATCACTTCTTTTGCTGCATCCAGGGCTTTCTGGTAATAGGCATTAGCCATATTTGCCGGAATTCCAACTTCTCCACCAGGAGTAGTGATTGGTACAGCACGCAGACTATTATACTTTGCTATTGAACCTGCATATAACATGGCCCGGCTTTTCAAAGCCATCGCAATGAACTTGTTGGCCCGGGTAACACTTACCGAAGTGATATTCCCCGCGCTTATGGTCACACCATTTGTCAAGTCGTCCTTGATAGCGTCCAGTTCGCTTGCAATAAAATCATATACTTCAGATTCTTTTGCCCTTGGTTTCCTCAAGGAAGATGCATCTCCGCTGTAATCATAGATCAATTGAGTAGTTATGATGGGAACACCACCCATCCTGCGCACCAATTCAAAATATATCCAGGCACGTATAAACCGTAGCTCCGCTAAAAATGGTTTCTTTTGTGCAGCAGTGAGCGAAGTGCCCAACTCATTTATTTTTTCGATAGACAGATTGATGTCACGGATAAAACCATAATCCCAGTATTCCCAACGGTTTCCGGGATAATTTGAAATATTATTTCTGCCTTCATTATTGGATTCGCCAGACCACATGGCATCATCGTAATCAGCCATATTACGCCAGTTTCCATCCAATCCCATATCCGTGGGCAAACGATTGTAGAAGTTGGCAATGAGCCCCGTTATCTGTTTTGGATCATTCCAAATCTGCTCATCGGTAAGAATGTTCTTGGGTTGTCTTTCCAGCCAGTCTTTTTTACAGGAAAAAAGACCGAAGCTAATCGCAAGCACAAACCCTATATAAAAAATTCTTTTCATAATTAATTGTTTTAGAATGATACATTAAAGCCAAATGTGATGAGCTTTTGTTGCGGATAAACCAGGCCTCCACCAGAGGTGATCTCCGGATCCAGCTCAAATTTCTTCATGTTATCAATCGTGAATAGGTTTGTAGCATTGGCATATACCCTGAGTGTAGACATGCCGAATCTGGAAATGATATTTTTAGGGATCTGATAACCCAATTCAATATTCCTGACACGGACATAAGTAATATTGGTCAGCCAGAAATCACTCAACTGATAATTGATATGAGTATTACCCCTGCGGATAGCAGGATATTTACCCGGTATCCATGCACTGTTCGGATCATATGGATCAGCCCTGTGCCAGCGGTCTTCAAAGAAATAATGCGGTGAAGTACCGTTGTTCTGGAACAGGATCTTTGATTCCACCGCATTCTCAAATGATTGAAGAGCAGCGCCCGAAAAGACTACAGTAAGACTGATACCTTTATAAACTGCAGATACTGTAGATCCGAAGCTCAGGAAAGGATTCTGACCTCTGGGATAACCAATAGCAGTGCGATCCAGATCATTAATGATATTGTCTCCATTAAAATCCTTATAGATGAAATCACCAGGAAGCATAGTCCTGTTACCCTGTCCATCAATATTAACGGGGTACTTATCAATTTGCTCCTGGGAGGTGAATCTGCCGATAACTGTATATCCAAAAGCATTGTTATTACCACCACCGGTCACACCAGACAGGCGTTTCTGGTTAGATGTCCTGTACTCATTATAAGAATTACCAAATCGCTGTTTGTACTCATAGATGGAGTAATTGCGGGCATAAGACGCATTTACACTCGCGGAGAAATCCACAGCCCCGAACTTATTATTATAGTTAACAATACCTTCAACCCCGCGTGTAGCATCCTTATTCAGGTTTTCATTGGGTAGTCCGTATCCAACTTCACTGGGGAGCAGTACATCATACTTTCCAAAAGGCAAACCGGTACGTCTTCTTTCAAACACATCAAACTGGCCGGTAATCTTATTATTAATTAACGCGATATCTACCCCCACGTTCATTGTACGGTTCAATACCCATGAGAGGTTAGTTACAGGAATACCTCTGGGGCCGGTACCAATTACATAAACTCCATCCAGCACGGAGCTACCATTTGGATAAGTATAGCCAGGTAAATAATCAAACGCGTTGATACCAGATTCACTTCCGGTTTCACCATAGGACACGCGCAGTTTCAAATCATTGATGAGCTTTACTTTTTTGAACCACTGTTCTTCGGATATTCTCCAGCCGGCAGATGCTCCTGAGAAGAAACCCCAACGATGATCCGGTTCATATAAATAAGAACCATCATAACGTCCCAATAACTCCAGCAGGTACTTCTGCTTATAGTTATAGTTTAACCTTCCGATATACCCTGCTCTCGCTTCAATTGCCCACTGATCCTGGAGGATATCCTGTTCAGAAAAGCTCATCAGCGGAATGTAGTTGTTAGAAGGAATGGTATGTACTACAAAATAGGAGTTCTCATAATCAGAACGCTCATACCCTGCAACTGCAGCTATGTTGTGATCTCCAAATTGTTTTGAATAGTTGAGTGTAAACTGGGCATAGCGACTAATTACATTACGTTTGTGTTTTTCTCTCCACGGGTTCTGGTTACCGTAAGGAATTGTAGAACCAACCGCCCTGTCTTCATACACTCCTGTACTCTTATTATAGATATAGGCTGGATAAGTAAATTCCATACCATCAAAATCCTCGTTCTGATAATTATAATTCAATGTGCCTTTTGCCTGTAATCCAAATGGGAAATCATACTGCAAATTGAGCTTCATATCCATTGTATGCCACAGTTCTTCAATCCAGCCAGTAATTTCCTTAGTGTAAGTAGCCGGGTTTACGTTTACGTTATGAGTATTATTGATATATTTTGGATTGTTATTGGCATAAGGTGCTTCAGTTGGCCACATGCTGAAAATGCTCAGGAATGGATTGAAATAATCATCTAACCCTGGAACACCTATGTTAAAAGATCTTTCACGGCGAAGCGATATTTGTGCTCCCAATTGCAACCTGTTAGCCAATTGTGTATTCAGGTTAGCCTGTACGTTTGTACGCTGGTAGCTGAAATCCTTCAAAATTGCATCCTGGTCCAGATGGCTGAGAGAAATATAATAGGTTGACCTGTTTGTTCCACCTGATGCACTGGCACTGATATATTTTTGAGGAACATTTGGGCGAGTTACTATTTTGAAATAATCATAGCTCTGATAACCACTATCCGTTCCCAGTCTCCATTTCTCCAGTTCAGTTTTTGTCAATACATTGGAAGGATCCTGTCCGGCATTTTGAGCTGCTTCCACAGTAGCCAACTGGTGCGTATAAGCACTTGGTGGTTTTGGATACCGGGTAAAATTTTGGAAACCCCAGTAACCTGATG
>CAMLGP010000037.1 GCA_946479535.1 uncultured Bacteroidota bacterium | reverse complement strand
CCTTTGGCCGAATGTTTATTCATTAATATTTGCACGATTCTTCCAGGGCGTGGGGGTGGGATTAGCTATGGGTGCAGGTACTGCTTATATGAGTGAATTATTATTACCTGATCCTGGTGCACCTACTAAAGCAGCGGGACTCGCTTCTTTATATACAGCATTTGGTTTTGGAGGTGGAGCACTGGCAACGAGTATAGCATTACTGATCAGCTTTACCTTGTTACCAGTTACATATTATTTATTGTTGATCGTAACCCTGATGGGTCTTATATTATTATTAAGATTGCCACGTTTGAAATCGATTGGTGGTAAAATGATCAGGCTTCCTTATTTCCCACATGGTTCATTGCCGCTAAATACGGCAATTGGAATCTGCTGGGCTGCAACAGGTATTGTAATTGCCATCATTCCTACCCAACTTGCCAAATTTGGTTTAACTCCTTATGCCGGGATTTGCCTGGTGCTGGTAAACTGGTCAGGTGCTTTTATTCAGCCAGCTATCCGGAATATGAATCCATTGAAATCAGTAAAGATTGGTTTATTGCTGGCACCGGTTGGATTTGCATTTGTGATCCTGGGATGTAATTACGGACAGATCATCATTGTATTATTAGGTACTGCTACGGTAGGTTTGGCTGCATATGGATTTTCGTTTTCCGGTGGATTGGCACTCGTAACAAATCTCGGGGGAATTCAAAAAGCAAGAGCAGTAGCTGGTTATATGTTTGTTGGTTACATCGGCTTTGGGATACCCGCCGTGTTCCTCGGCTATTTTGCTGATCACTTTGGAATTGTCAAGGCCTTGTTATTATTTGAAGTAGTAATTCTCATTTTAAGTATTTGGCTTGCAGTTCTTTTAGCCAGGAGGCAACCATCAGCCAAAATTGATTTCGCCGTACGCCAATAAAGGGCTACCTTCATTTGAATCAGATAAAATTACTTCATCATTCAGGCAGGATCGGTATTAATTATTACTCTTCGATTCAGTAACAGTTTTTCTTCCCTTCTCTCCTTGTTGCTGTTTTTTTATCACACAAATTAAACTAATAACTCTATTTATGAATCTGTATGTCTCCAATCTTGGTTTCCAGGTGAGTGATAATGATCTTCGTAAATTATTCGAAGGGTATGGACAGGTTTCCTCTGCAAAAGTGATAACTGATCGGGAAACAGGCCGTAGCCGGGGGTTCGGGTTTGTAGAAATGGATTCTGAGAAGGACGCCACGGCAGCCATGAGCAAGCTCAATGGAAAGGAAATGGATGGAAGAACAATTTCCGTGTCCGTTGCCAGAGAAAAGGAAAACCGTAACGATAGAAAAAAATGGTAAGGGGCTGATTTATCATGAAAAATGAGGATATAGTAAAAGTGATCCAGAAACGGGTCACAAACGAATCTTTGGTACAGATCAGTTTTAAGACCAGGACTGCCATCAAAGGAATTTTTATCGAGTCTGCCGATTATCAACAATTGAGCAGGAAAAACCTGTGGCGGATCGTAACCGAAAGGCATTTAGAATCTTTTGCAAAGACGCACGACGAGAATCTGGCTAAAATATTTAATGGCAACGAATTTACCAGGCTGGAGCTTCTGTCCTGAAACTTCATAGCATCTTCTCTTAACCTTCTCTAACTTTTCCATTAAAATTCGTATTTTAATACCCGTTCCGGTAAACCGGAACGGTTGAACCACCGTAAATACATAAAAATCCACTCACTATGGCTTTTATTGACGAAATCCTTCAAACACCGTCCTATGGCTGGGCAAATGAAAAAGGTGAACTGATCATCCCTACCACCAGTCAATTGTGGAAAGAAGCCTTTTCCCGGATCAACATTTTTAAAAGCAGAAAGAACTGGATATCCCTCATCAGTTGGGTCATGGCAGCCTGCATGGTGCCTTTTTTTATAGTGTTTATTACCCAATATTTTTCCTGGCAGTTACTGATCGCAGTCGTTTTCTATAGCCTCGTCATTATGGGCACTCATGGTACTATCTGGTTGCACCGGTATTGTACTCATAAGTCTTATGTGTTCAGTCATCCTGTATGGAGATTTATCACCCAGAACCTGGTGATCAAAACGTTTCCTGAAGAGATATATGTAGTATCCCATCATGTGCACCATGCCAAAGCAGATCAGCCGGGTGATCCCTACAATTCGCGTGCGGGATTGATGTATTGCATGCTATCTGATGTGAACCACCAGAGCATTAATAAGGAGTTGTCCGAAGCTGATTATAACAGGGCCCGTCATTTTATGGCCCATACCGGGGTTCAGCTGAACAGTTATAAACAATATAAAAAATGGGGATCACTGGCTACACCAGGATACACCATTTTTATCTGGTTGTTGAACTGGGCTTTTTGGTATGGTACGCTTTATTTGATCGGAGGCCATGGTCTTGCATGCGCACTTTTCACTTCAGCCATGTTTTGGTTTGTATTGGTACGGGCCTTCAATTATACAGGTCATGCAAAAGGAAAAGAAAAACATGTTGACGGACTGGATTATGACCGGAGCAATCTGGCAGTAAATCAGACACGCCCCGGTATGTTTACCGGCGAATGGCATAATAATCACCATCTTTTTCCGGGAAGCGCAAGAGCAGGATTTCTTCCTTACCAGCTTGACCTGGCATGGATATATGTTTACTGCATGCACAAAATAGGCGTGGTTTCCTCCTACAGGGATTCAAAGAAAGAGTTTCTCCGAAAGTATGTTGAAGCAAAGAAAACCAGCACCAAAACGTCTATGTTGCTGAGCCAGGAACAATGAGATAAAGCAGGGTCATTTCATGGCTACTAATACCAGCTGACCCAGATGATGGGATAGATGATTGGTACGTGAGATCAATACATTTAGTTTATTGCGGTGAGGTTCTTTAGCAAAGTCTTCAGCAGATACAGCACTATGTTTGGCAAACCATTCTTCAGTGGCTAATGACCGCATCTTCTCATTAACATAAGCATTTGAATCATGCCAGTATTTTATCATTTCAGATGACGGAGGTGGCTTAACGGTTCCATCTGGATGAATTAGTGCTTTCTCATATTCGGGTTTCAGTTTGGGACCTAACTCCAGCAGGGTGGCCATATTGTCGTTAACGGCTGCAAGATGACCAATGATCCATGCAGGAGTATTTTTTCCCGGCAATATTGGTGTATTTAATTCTTCTTCACTTAACTTTTCCAGGTTTTTATTGATTGATTTTTGAGTAGCCTGCCAGGATAGCAAGACCATTTTCACGAAGAGTTCGTCTTTTGTGCCCATATAGTTTGGTTTTGACTGTTGAAAGTTATAATTCATAAACGAAGTTTCCTGAATTTGGTTCGGCGGGACCAAATAAATTTATTGGAGAAACTGGAATTTGAAGTATTGTCGCAACCGACCCCCAAATCGGACAGCTTCACCGCCCCTGGTTCTGGTTCCATCTCTTGATCTTTGTATGGTAATCAAATAAAACAATTATTAAAACCTGAATTTATGCCTATACAAACTTCAAAAGAACACAAGATCTTCCCTTTTCTCCTGTATGATGGAAATGCAGAAGAAGCAGCTACTTATTATACTTCTGTTTTTAAGAACTCGAAGATTATCAATAGCAATCCAATGGCAGTAACTTTTGAACTGGAAAATGAACGATTCGTTGCATTGAATGGACCTAAATCCGAGTTTACCATGTCTGTTTCATTTTATATTGATTGCGCAGATCAGGATGAAGTGGATTATTTCTGGAACAGGTTTATAAAAGATGGGGGAAAAGAGTCTATGTGTGGATGGTTGTCTGACAAATACGGGATGTATTGGCAGGTTGTCCCAAAGCAATTGATACAATTAATGAATGACAGCGATAGGGAGAAGGCAAATAGAGTAATGGAGGCGATGATGAAGATGAAAAAGATTGTTGTAACTGAACTGGAAAAGGCTGCCAAAGGATAAGCTGATAAAATCAAAAGTAAAAAGTCAAAATGCATATAGGTTGAGGGAGGTTTTGATTTTTTACTTTTTACTTAATGAAACAGGGGACCGGGAAGCCAGAATACTGGATTTTAGAAACCTACGTTGCTTACTTCCGCGGTTCCCTGTGGTTGTTGATTTTTGTTTACCCGTTAAGAATAACAGCAAACACTACATGCTAATGAAAAAAAATAAAAAAGCTCGCAGGAGTGAATGCAATAGTGTGCCAAACCTCTGGGTTATGATTTTCAGTATGTTACCGGAATATTTGGAGAAGTTGTTGTTCGGTTTCGATACAATAACCGGACGTTCATGCTATTTTATAGCCATACATATATTTAATAGTTGCCGTTACAAATATGATCTCTTGCGTTTGAGGCCTTCTTTATCCTCATCATTATCGGGATCCAGATGTACATCTGCTTCATCCTGATCCTGGTTACCATTATTGGGGTTCAACTTTTTCTCATCCAGTAATTCTTCTTTCAGCTCCACATCCGTCTTCTGTTTTTTGATATCCAGCCGCAGCCTGCGAAACAGGCTCATATAAAAATTAGCTACCCATACCAGGGAGAACCCACTCAGCAGATACCCCCTCCAGTCTGGGTATATGAGCTGGAATTTCGTAATAACGAGCATAAGTATGGTTATATAATGACTGAAGCAATATTCACAGGTGAAGAGATAAAAAAACTTCCGGAATAATAAACCTCTTCCGGTCTTCGACTGTTTAATACAGAAGTCCCTTGGCTCACGGAACACTTCTTCATTCGTAACGGTCCAGGCAATACAGGCAACTGGGATTGCAATCAGAAATAAATAGATAATTTGATGCTGAAGGGAAGGCATGACCGGGCTAACATTAGTGAATCTGAAGTATTTCAATTACAAAGCCAATATTGGCAGAACGGGTTGTCTTATTATACATCACCGTAGAAAATAATATAAGAACTTGTTTTTTCAGGTATTTGCTTTATCTTTTGGCTCATATATTATATACTTTTTATTAATGGTTTCGGCTATTCATAAACCAGTATGAATATCAAAATGGCTCTGACATTTTTTAATTTCTTTAAGAAATCACAACAATATTGGCGATATTATTGCTCAACTGTGGATGATTTTTCCAGGGTAACTAAATAATATATCTATGCAAAAACCAATTTTTACCCCCTCCCAACCAGGCCGTCGTGCTTCCGCCAAAAGAACGATCAAAGGATTTTATCTGATCCTTTCTTCCATTTTTATCACGCTGATAAATCTGCCTTTTTCGTTTGCGAAGATGGCAACTCCGCATTTCACCAAAAAAGAGGCGGTAGTGGCTAGTGCTGTTCCCTTACCGGCTCCGGCACCATCTCCTGTACCATCTTTCAGGAGTTTATTTTCGGTGAAATCCGTATATGATAGTCTGCATCTTGATCTATCCGGATTGAGCAGACAGGCATATGACTATGCCCTGGAGGGTTGGGAAAAACTCATTGAGCAGGGAAAGATCCTTAATCAATCAGTAATGGCGATTGTTGATTTCAGTCAGCCCAGCACACAGAAAAGATTGTATATACTGGACATGGAGAATTACAGGGTATTGTTCAATACACTGGTAGCTCATGGAAGGAATTCCGGTAAAGAATGGGCTTCTTCTTTTTCAAACAGGGCTTCTTCCTATAAGAGCAGTCCCGGTTTTTATATTACCGGTGATACATATAATGGAGATAATGGCTATTCTCTTAAACTTACAGGTGTTGAAAAGGGGATCAATGATAATGCTGAGCATCGTGCAATAGTTATGCATGGTGCAGATTATGTAGATGAATCATGGATAGGTTCGCAGGGTTATATTGGCAGAAGCCTTGGCTGTCCTGCTGTACCCCGTAAAGATGCTACTGATATCATAAATACCATTAAGAGCGGTGCCTGCCTCTTCATTTATGCGCCCACTCAGCAGTATGTTTCGCATTCCAGGTTACTGCATTAAACAGATATCAATCCGAGAATAAACAAAGAATAAACAGAGAATAAGCACATCATAAATATTCATAGCTGATATATGGAAATGGTCCGTCCCAAAAATACAGTTGAGGCGGACCATTTGCCTTTTATGCCCCGGCAGTATATGCCCTTCCTGATAATTAACGGGATGACCCATAAATCCTTAATTTAGCACCTCATTTAAGGATTATGCCTACCAACGCGAACAGACAATTCCTGGATTTTGAAAAGCCCGTGAAAGACCTGATTGACGAGATCGAAAGCGCAAAGCATCGCCAGGAGAAGACTCATATTGATATGAGTGATCTGATCAATCGATTGGAGCAGAATATTATTGACAAAAGAAAAGAGATCACACAGAATCTTACAAGCTGGCAAAGAGTGCAACTGAGCCGTCACCCAGACAGCCCCTACACAATGAAGTATGTTGATAAGATGACTGAAGAATTTGTGGAGCTCTATGGTGACCGCAATGTGAAGGATGATAAGGCCATGATTGGTGGATTTGCTTCGCTGGGTGGTGAAACCATTATGCTTATCGGTCAGCAGAAAGGGATCAATACCAAAATGCGGCAGTTACGCAATTTCGGTATGGCCAACCCGGAAGGCTATCGAAAAGCGCTTCGATTGATGAAGCTGGCTGAGAAATTCAACAAGCCGGTAGTTACTTTGATAGACACACCCGGTGCATTTCCCGGATTGGAAGCAGAGGAAAGAGGACAGGGGGAAGCTATTGCCCGTAATATATATGAGATGATACGCCTGAAAGTTCCCGTGATCTGTGTGATCATTGGCGAAGGAGCAAGTGGCGGTGCATTGGGAATTGGTGTAGGTGATAAAGTGTTCATGATGGAGAATACCTGGTATACTGTTATTAGCCCCGAGAGCTGTTCTTCCATTTTATGGCGTAGTTGGGAAAAGAAAGAAATAGCCGCCGAACAATTAAGGCTTACAGCAGATAAAATGCTCGGCTTTGGATTGATCGATGGAATTATCCCTGAACCCATTGGTGGCGCTCATTGGGATTATGATGAATCAGCAAAGATCCTCAAGAACTTTCTTCTTCCCGTAATAAAGCAACTGAAGTCGATCCCGGCCGAACAGCGGGTAAAGAACCGCATTGAGAAGTTCGGCAAAATGGGTTTCTGGGAAGAGATCCCATCCTGATCAGCTCAACCTTTCATTCTTTTATCTTAAATCATATAGTTTAGTTTTTATGTCACTCAGAGACAAATTCACCGGTACCGGTATCGCCATTGTAACTCCATTTCATGCAGACGGAACAATTGATTGGGAAAGCTATAAAAAGCTGGTTGAGTTCTGGATTAAGGAAAAGGTGGAATACCTTGTTGTATTGGGTACTACCGGTGAAAGCGCAACCATTCATGGTAAAGAAAAACAGGAAGTGTTTTCCTTTATCAGCAAAACAGTGGCAGGACATCTCCCATTGATGGCAGGTATTGGTGGCAATGACACCAAAGAAGTGCTTGAAGGATTCAAGACCTTTGACCTTAAAGGATATGATGCCATTCTTTCAGTATCTCCTTATTATAATAAACCCAACCAGGAGGGACTTATTCACCATTACAAAGCACTGGATGCGGCTACGCCATTACCGATCATGATCTATAATGTACCTGGCCGCACTGGGCAATCCCTTACAGCAAAGACCCAGTTGACCATAGCCAGGGAATGCAAGAATATTTTCGGCACCAAAGAAGCCAGTGGCAATTTTGAACTGATCAGCGAGATCATAAAAAATAAGCCAGCTGATTTTATGGTAGTGAGTGGAGATGATGGCATCACGCTTCCAATGCTCGCTATTGGTTCAGATGGGGTGATCTCTGTGGTGGCGAACGCCTATCCGGGAGGATTTTCTGAAATGGTGAGACTTGGATTGCAGGGCAAGTACAAAGAAGCAAGAGCATACCATCACAAATACAGCGATATTATTACTTCCATGTTTACAGAAGGAAGTCCCAGCGGTGTAAAGGCCTATCTCTCTGAAATGGGATTATGCCAGAATACATTCCGTCAGCCGGTATGGCCGGTGAGTACGGGATTGATGGGGCATATAAAGTCTTTGATGAAAGACGCATTATGATTCCAATAGTCCCTTCCTGGTGACTTGGTCATTAAACTTTATAAGTAACTCCTTCCAGCGCCAATTCTGAATTGGGAAATAGTTCTTTTGCTTCCACTTCAAATTCTTCCAGCGTATCATATTTGCTACTGAAGTGGCCAAGAAGTAATTTTTTTACGCCAGCCTTTTGGGCAATCTGGCCAGCCTGTTTGGCTGTGGTGTGGAACCGTTCATGAGCCCGGTCACGGAGTGAATCCAGGTAAGTGGATTCATGATAGATCATATCTGCTCCCTGTATATGGGGAATGATGGTTTCTGTATACCGTGTGTCTGCACAATAAGCATAGACCCTGCCTTTAGGTGCTTCTTCTGTAACCCAATCGTTCCTGATCACTTCACCTGCACTGGTCACAAAATCTTCTCCCATGCGGAGATTCTCATAAAAACCAAGTGGGATGGAGTTTTCTTTTACTGCTTCAATGATCAGTTTCCTCGGTTTTCTTTTTTCGCGAAAAGAAAAGCCATAACATTCTATCCGGTGTTCAGTTGGAAAACATTTGATCTCTATCTTTTCATTGTCTACTAATGTTGCCTCGCCGGAAATAGTATGAAAATGGAGCGGGTAACAAAGTTTTGTATCAGCCACCTTCAGTTGAATTTCGATGATCTCCTGTAAAGGGGAGGGGCCAAAGACATGAAGTTCCTGCTGGTGATTGAGAAGGCTGAAGGAATTGATCAGGCCAACCAGGCCATAGTAATGGTCCCCATGCAAATGTGATATAAATATATGTGAGATCTTTCCTCTTCTGATCTTGTAATTGATCATCTGGATCTGGGTGCCTTCTCCGCAATCCACTAAAAAATTCTGGCCATCCAGTGTTACCACCTGGCTGGTAGGATGCCTGTCGAAAGCCGGTACAGCAGAATTATTACCTAAAATCGTCACCGCGAGCATGAGGGAAATTATAAAGTAAAAATCAAAAAATCAAAAGTAAAAAAGGCCAAACAAAGGAACGCTTTATTTTGAATTTTTACTTTTGACTTTTTAATTATCAGGAGTATTTCTTTAAGGTTGCTCTAATTTGTGGCAAATAACTTTCACCAAACAGGTTTAGGTGGATAAGCAGTGGATATAAATTACATATGTCCCATTGCTCCTGATAATTTGAAGGGAACGGATAATGGTGATGATAGGAAGAATAGAAGGCTTTATCGAACCCGCCGAATAAGGTTGTCATGGCAAGGTCAATGCTACGGTGTCCGAAATAAACAGCAGGATCGATAAGTACTGGAGCAGAACTTTCGTTACACATAAAATTGCCACTCCAGAGATCTCCGTGAAGAAGAGAAGGCTTTTCTATATTAAATATTGTATCCAGTTTTTTATATAAACTTTCAAACTGGTCAGCATTATCTTTTGAGAGAAGGCGATTATTCAGGGCCATTTGAATTTGTGGGGTCAATCGTTGTTGAATAAAGAATTCTACCCATGAATCGGTTGGCTGGTTTTTCTGGGGCAGGGCTCCCATATAATTATCATGGGCAAACCCGAAATAAGGATTTGTGCATTGATGAAGATTTGCGAGTTGCTCACCGAATTTTTTCCAGAAACTGTCTGTTCTCAATCCCTGTTCAATCCATTCAAGGATCAATAACTGATCATCTTCCAGGGTTCCACAATAAAGTACCGATGGTACTGTTATAATTTTCTGGCTGGCCAGGAATTCCAGACCCTGTTTTTCCTTTTCAAAAAGACCTGGGAATTCAGCTGCCTTGTTCGTTTTAAGGAAAAATGCAAATTTCTGATTGACCAGAAGTCGGTAAGTATGGTTAATGGAGCCACCTCCGATGCCAGAAAGGTTGATTGATGGCACCCGAAGGCCCTCCAGGCCGGGAAATTTGCTAACAAGCTGTTTGAGGAAGTATTCCATCCGGAAGTTTTCAATTCTTATTCAGGATCAGTCCCGATAACTATCGGGAGGGCAATCTTCAAATTAATAGGAAAAACACGATTAACAGCTCGCTTCCGCGAAGATATTTGCTTTTTTTAGATCAGGCGCTGACGGTGAATATCACCGATGCAAAGGACCCGTTTTGGCCAGAACACGGCTTATCTGTACGGGGGAAGGAGTGCAGTGTTAACAACAAATGGCGTTAATCCCCCAGCAGTTCCCGTTCAATTTCCTCCATTTGCACAATATCCCAGGCCTCGCTTTGAGTGGGCGTAACATTCATGAGTTCCAAAAGTTCGCTCTGGTCAAGAAATTGTTCAACTGCCGGCTGCATTTCACAAATCACAAAAGAAGCGTTATTTTCATAGAAGCTTTGCTGAATTTCTACCAATTTTTCTCCGGCAGCGTTATCAATGGTTTCAATGTCTTTTAGGATCAGCACCAGGTTTTTAACGTCATTTTGCAGGTAGGGAAGTAAACAGGAGGCCAGTTCCTCTGTCATACTAGCAGAAAGTGTAGGTCCCGGCACCGTGATGGCATGAAATTTCTCTTTGGTATCTATTTTGACCTCCATATTTAACTATTTAGGATTCGTTGCGGTAAAGTGCGAGAAAACACAGTAGATAAACAACTTAAGTTATCCCCGTTTCGTTTATAATTAGGGAAGAACAGGAACCGAATTTATTTGTTAATATTGTAACACAACTATTTATCTAAGATGGATAATAACTTTTCAGCCCAGGTTAAAGAGATAATCTCATTCAGCAGGGAAGAGGCATTAAGACTGGGGAATGATTTTATCGGTACCGAGCATCTCCTGCTCGGCCTGATACGTGAAGGAGATAATACAGCAGTTCGCATCTTGAAAAGCTTTAATGTTGACCTATATGAGCTTCGAAAAGAGATTGAACTTGCGGTAAAGGATAAAACCGGCAAGAACATTGCAAACATTAATAGTCTGCCGCTTACAAAGCAGGCGGAGAAAGTGATCCGTGTGACCGTACTCGAAGCTAAAGCCCTAAAAAGCACAACTGTTGAGACAGAACACCTGATGCTTTCAATTTTAAAGAA
>CAMLGP010000036.1 GCA_946479535.1 uncultured Bacteroidota bacterium | reverse complement strand
CATGGCAGAGAGACACGACCCACGACAGAGAATCCCGACCATGGCAGAGAGACACGAACCACGGCGGATGAGAATAGTGGCTATCAGCTACCAGCCACTATCTACTCGTTTCCAGCGCCTTTAATTTAGATCGTTGTGCTTTTTTAAAATAGAAATACAGGGGAATACCAATTGCAGTAATGATCATTCCCAATACAGAATTGATCACTGGCTGGCGGTGAGCAAGGTAATTTGATACATCATTATATACAGTGGAAACAAGGTAGAAGCCAGTAAATGCAATAAATAATAGGGGCACCACAGGATAGCCCCAGATCTTATACGGTCTTGGCTGGTCTGGCATTTTCCTTCTCAATAAAAATATTCCTACTGCTCCTAGTCCATATACGATCCATGTAATGAATACAAACATATCCGCCAGCATATCAAATGATCCGGAAATGATAAACATACATGTCCAGGCACCGTGCAGTATCAATGCATTACCTGGTGTTTGAAAACGAGGATGAGTTTTTCCAGTCCACGGAAGAAACACACCATCTTTTCCCATGGCATAAGTAACCCTGGCAGTGGCCATGGTATTTCCATTAATAGCACCCAGTGTACATATCACGATCATGGCATTCACAATGGCAGCACCTGTACTTCCCATCGCAATAGTAAATGCATCAGAAGCTACCAGTGAGGAACCCGCCACTTTATCTATCGGCAATACATACAGGTAAGCCTGGTTCACCAGTACATATATCACAATGCAGATAAATACTCCAACAGCAAGGCTTTTCGGTATATTTTTCTGTGGCTTTTTGATCTCTCCTGCTATATAGGTAACATTGATCCATCCATCGTATGCATAAAAAGCGCCTGTCATGGCAACAGCAACTGCACCTAACAGACCCCAGCCCTGCTTTGGGTGATCAGCTGTAACAAAATTTTGAAAGCTGCCATCCCCCGCAGCAAAGATCCCAATAACCAATGCTCCTATTACTGCTACTTTTAAAAAAGTGGAAATGACCTGGAAAGCACTTCCTGCTTTTACACTGATATAATTAAGCGCTGTTAATACCAAAACGAGCAATACCGCCAATAATTTTACGCCTAAGTTCTCCAATGGGTGCAGGTCACCTATAAATGGTATGGACCATACTATCTTATTTTCAATAACCGGACTTAACCTGGGTAAATGCAAAAAGTAGTCGGCATATTGCGCACATACAAATGATATAGCTGCAACTGCGGCTGTATTGATCACAGAGAATGCAGCCCATCCAAAGAGAAAGGCTACAAAATCTCCAAACATTTTTCTGAAATAAACATAGATGCCACCTGTTTCAGGCATCATGGCTCCGAGCTCTGCATAGATCAAAGCACCTAATAAAGAAAATATACCTGCAATTATCCATACCAGTACAAGCCAAATGGGAGATCCCAACTGGGCGGCCATTGAAGATGGTTTCATGAATATTCCTGCTCCGATAATACTTCCGATGATAACGGAAGTGGCAGACCAGAATCCTATGCGGGGAATTAAAGAAGGAGCAGTTTTTGGCATTAATGAAAGGTAAAAATTCAAAGGTAAAAAGTGAAAAATAAAAACTGCAGAAAGTACTCCGTTGAATGTGATCCCTGAATTCATGGCTTTAGAGAGTGTGCTGAGATAGGCGGGAAGCACCAACAATAGCGTAACCGTGTGAATGGAAGAATGGTTCGTGGGACACGACCATGGCAGAAAAGAATGGTTCGTGAGACACGAACCATGGCAGGAAGAGACTTCAACCAAGGCATGTAAAAACAAAAAAGCCTCACCTTTCGATGAAGCTTAAACTCTTTTTTCTGGTTGTTACTTTGTCTTCGTTGGTTTCAGCCCGAATATTCAGCAGTCGCCAAACATACCCCCGGCCCGGATACTAGGTTTTTCCCGGTGAGATTAACAGGTGATGGAAGGAAGATGGAATTAACAAGAGCTTTTGGTTGCGAGTGCTAAGATATAATCAGATTTTATAAGTTGCAAACAGGTATACATTAAAAAATTGGGATATTTCCGAACCATGAGACGCACTCAGACAAGTAGCTGATAATAAGCTAATTACATAAGAAAATCAGGAGGAATAAGTTAGCTCTTCCAGCCTCTACAAATAGCATATTTTAATGATACATTTCTTCCCTTAAATTCTTCACTCTTGCATCCTCCAGGTATTCATCAAATGTCATCAACCGGTCAATGATTCCCTTAGGCGTTAATTCTATTACACGATTGGCAACTGTTTGCATGAATGTATGGTCATGGCTGGTGAGCAGCACAATGCCTTTATAATCGGTACACTGTTCATTAAAGCTTTGAATACTTTCCAGATCAAGGTGATTGGTAGGCTGATCCAATACAATCACATTGGGATTCTGCAACATCATCCTGCTGATCATACAACGCACCTTCTCCCCACCACTCAGTACATTGGTTTTCTTCAGTACATCATCCCCACTAAACAGCATCTTTCCTAAAAACCCACGAAGAAATGGCTCATCCACATCCGTTACATGGGGTGGAACATATTGCCTGAGCCAATCCATCAGGTTGAGCGACTTTTCAAAATACTCGCTATTCTCAATAGGCAGAAAAGCTTTGGTGACTGTAGTACCCCATTCAAATTTTCCGCTATCAGCCTGTGCTTCATTATTGATGATGTTGAAGAAACTGGTAACAGCGAGTGGATCGCGACTCAAAAACGCGATCTTATCACCTTTATTCACGGTAAAGCTTGCATCCCTGAACAATACACGACCATCAACGGATTTATTCAGCTTTTCTACATTCAATATCTGGTTACCCACTTCACGCAATGGCTGGAAAATGATACCTGGATATTTACGATAGCTGGGCTCTATCTCATCAATCGTTAATTTCTCCAATGCTTTCTTTCTGGATGTAGCCTGTTTACTCTTAGAGGCATTGGCGCTGAATCGCGCAATGAAGTCAATTAGAGCCTGGCGCTTTTCTTCCGTCTTCTTATTCTTATCGTTTATCTGGCGGGCCATCAATTGAGACGACTCATACCAGAAAGTATAGTTACCGGTAAATATTTTGATCTTCTGCCTGTCTACATCGGCCACATGGGTACATACTGCATCAAGAAAGTGACGGTCGTGACTGACAACTAAAACGATATTCTCATAATCTGCAAGGAAGTTCTCCAGCCAGCCAATTGTTTCAATATCCAGACCGTTGGTAGGTTCATCCAGCAGCAATATATCAGGATTACCAAATAATGCCTGTGCGAGCAGTACCCGTACTTTTAAATTGGAAGGAATTTCCTTCATCAGAGCATTATGGAATTCTTCTTCCACACCCAATTCACTAAGGAAACTGGCTGCATCACTATCGGCGGTGTACCCACCCATTTCACCAAACTCTGCTTCCAGTTCAGCCGCTTTCATGCCATCTTCTTCTGTAAAATCTGCAAGTGCATAAATGGATTCTCTCGCCTTGAGTACAGACCATAATTTGGTATGGCCCATCATAACGGTGTTCAATACTGTTTCCTCATCAAACTGGAACTGGTTCTGCTTCAACACAGCCAATCTTTCTCCTGGTGTGATATCAACAGTGCCTTTATTGGGTTCAATTTCACCACTGAGGATCTTCAAAAAGGTACTTTTTCCGGCACCATTGGCGCCGATAACTCCATAGCAATTACCCTTTGTGAAGTTCAGGTTTACATCTTCAAACAAAACCCTTTTACCAAATGCCAGTTTCAGGTCTTTAACACTGATCATAGTTTCTTTTTTGACGAGGCGCAAAGGTACGAAATAAGAGGAAAGCAGGGAAGAGAAAGGGTGTGAAATTGAAGATATGAGGAGGTGGTTGCTCCAATAGTTCTATTTAGAAGAATATAATATAAGTATTTGATTTTAAATCAGTTGGAACTGCTCCTGTAAATGAATCAGCCTTTATATCTCTGCCGTTCAGAGTTAAAACGATAAAGAGACTCCCCTTTAGCTCCTTTTATTTCTACGTGATGCATTTGCATGCTCCTCCATTACGAAGGAAATTAGATAGAATATTTCATCTGCATTCCCTTGTTTACTTATAAAATGAAAGGCTCCCATAGCTCTCAGTTCCTGTGACTCTTCAACGGCCTTCGAAGTAGTATAAATAATCACAGGTATATCCTTTAATCTTTCGTCTTTTTTTATTTCAAACAAGCACTTCTTCCCGTTAAGACGAGGCATCCTGATATCCAAAAAAATGAAATTAGGCATGGGATGCTCAATATTCTTTAATAATTCCAAAGCCTGTTCACCATTCCTGGCAATTTTACATTCGATAGCCTCATCTATTTCCCTGATAGCTTCAATCATCAGCATCCTGTCATCAGCGTCATCATCAACAATTAAAAAGCTCAACCTATTTTTCATATTCAGCATTGTTATAAAGTTGCCTGATTGGCAAACTTAATAGGAGGCCCAAGGTAGATTTTTTACATACAAGTATCCAAAATATTGATCAAACAGGAGTATAATGTGTGAATTATACAACATATAAGAAGTATTGTATAACGCTTGCAGCACGGATAAGATGTAACTTCCCACTGATTTTTCAGAACTTGGATCACATCAAATTGGGCTGAATTTCCATTCGGCCCTTTTCATTTTGAGTCTTACAATGAGCGATTATAAATTTGTAAGTCGGATTATTAACATTCTCGCCATGTATGCCCCATTCCTCCTGTGACACATTACTATAGCAACTTGAATACCCTGCCTATCTTTCAGACTATTTTACTATTCAAACAGGCTACAGAACCTTATTGATTAAGGTAAAAAACATTAGGGCTATCAGGCTACTGCAACGGATTGGTGAGATACGGGAAACCAGTTCCCACTGCCATCCTGTAGAACCTCTTTATTTATAAAAAAATTATGTCAATTTATATAAACACCAGACATATAATGCTTGCTGATGATGACAAAGACGACAGTATTCTTTTCCAGGACATACTGGAAGAACTTCCTTTATCAACACATCTCACAATGGTGTCTAATGGGGAACAACTGATGCAACTTCTCAACCAAATGAATGATAAGCTACCGGATGTCCTTTTCCTGGACCTAAATATGCCACGGAAAAATGGGTATGACTGTTTATTAGAAATAAAGAGTTCCGAAAAATTGAAATCACTTTCTGTGATTATTTTTTCTACAGCCTTTGAACCCCAGGTAGTGAATATCCTTTATGAAAAAGGCGCACAATATTACATCCGGAAATCGAATAGTTACATGCAACTTAAAAATCTTATTCACCAGGCGCTTATCCTTACTGCGAACACCAACATTGAATATCCGCCTCAGGAAAAATTTGTATTATCATCACAACCTGTTTATCAAAGATGAAAATAATTAAAGAGAACTCAAAGGCACATTCTTCCAATCCTTTCCCTGTAGTAGGGATTGGAGCTTCAGCAGGTGGATTGGATGCATTTAAAAAACTCCTTAAGGCCATCCCGGAAAATTCAGGAATGGCTTATGTGCTTGTGCAGCATTTAGATCCTACCCATGAAAGTCTTTTACCAGACCTGTTGCAAAAGGTAACTTCTCTGCCTGTATTGGAAATTACAGATGATTTAAAAGTTCAGCCAGATCATATCTACATCATTCCAAGTAACAAAATGTTACTGGCAAGAGACGGCATCCTTCAACTAAGTCCGCGCCCGGAAAAAGGAAAGAATCAGCGCAACCTCCCGATCGATCTGTTTTTTAATTCGCTGGCAGAGGTACATCAAAGTTATGCAATAGGTGTAGTTCTATCTGGTACTGCCACTGATGGCACACAGGGATTAAAAGCAATAAAAGAACAGGGAGGTCTCACTTTTGCACAAGACGAAGAATCTGCAGCCTATGATAGCATGCCTCATAGCGCCCGGATGGCCGGAGTAGTAGACTTTATTCTTCCACCAGATAAAATACCCGCCAAATTAGTGGAGCTGACCAATAGCATTTACAAAATTGGAGAAGGACCGAACAATTCACCTGATAAAGACGAGGCTGCATTTAAACAAATTCTTTCCATATTACGTATCCGAAAGGGAACTGATTTTACTTATTACAAACAGTCTACTATTCGCCGGCGAATTCTACGCAGGATAATAATAAATAAAAATAATGAACCGGCCACCTACCTCAATTATTTACGTGAAAATAAAGCAGAACAGGATTCCCTATACCAGGACCTGTTAATTCCAGTAACCTCATTTTTCCGCGATCCCAAGGTATTGGATAACCTGCACGAATCAGTTTTCCCCATTCTCATAAAAAATAAAGTAATTGGAGAACCTGTCCGTGTATGGGTAGCAGGGTGCAGTACAGGAGAAGAAGCATATTCAATAGCAATTTATCTGAAGGAATTTTTAGAAAGTAAAAATGAAATAGTACAAATCTTTGCAACCGATATCAGTGAGCCGGCGATTACCAAAGCCCGCGTAGGCATTTATTCAAAAAGCGAAGTAGAAGGCATCTGTACACAACGCCTGCATCAGAATTTTACCCGAACACATGGAAATTACCAGATAAATAAGCAGGTCAAGGATATGTGCATATTTGCTGTTCACAATTTTTTGAAAGACCCCCCTTTTGGGAAAATGGATTTTGTGAGTTGCCGTAATGTACTGATATACCTGGAGCCTTATCTTCAGAAAAAGGCATTAACTACATTTCACTATGCCCTAAACCCCAAAGGGTTCTTATTATTGGGAAAATCGGAAACCAGCAGTAGCGCGCCCGAGCTTTTTGAAAGTGCTGGGAAGAACGATAAAATTTTTATACGCAAGGATGTTCCTGGCAGGTTTATGCAAGTAGCCAGCCTGAGTGATGAAAAAAATCTGAACGGTATTAATCTTACTAATAATAGCGGGAACAAACACACCGATTTTCAAAAAACGGCCGACGCCATTATTCTCAGGAAATATTCCCCTGCAAGTGTAGTGGTAAATGAGGCAATGAATATTGTCCTTTTCCATGGCAATACGTCCATTTATTTAGAACAGGCGCCAGGCAAGCCCAGTCATAATTTGCTAAAAATGGCCAGAATGGGCTTACCGTTTGAACTGCGCAATATAATTCACAAAGCGAAAAAAGAAAACGCACTGGTTTCAAAAAAAAATATTCCGGTAACATTAAATGGAATCCAACATATGATTACTATCGAAGCTATTCCTTTACCTGATATAGTTGAGCCGCATTATTTGATTCTTTTTCATGACAATACACTTAACGCTAAAGAAAAAAAGAAAAAAGGAAAATCTTTTCCTAAAGAAAGAAAAACCAGTAAAGATACTCGTATAGAACAATTAGAAAAGGAACTTACACAAATCCGAGAAGATATGCGCAGCATTACTGAAGATCAGGAATCCGCCAATGAAGAGTTGCAAAGCGCAAATGAGGAACTACTGAGTGGAAGCGAAGAATTACAAAGCCTGAATGAAGAACTGGAAACCAGTAAGGAAGAACTACAGACAACAAATGAAGAACTTATCGTTTTAAACCATGAACTGGTTTCTCTCAATGAGCAGGTAACTACCGCCTGGAATTACGCCGAATCCATTATCACAACCATCCAGGAGCCGCTATTGGTATTGGATAAAACCCTTCGTGTAAAAACCGCAAACAATGCGTTTTATAAAACATTCCATGTAACGAAGGAGGAAACAGAGGATGCTTTGATCTATGAGCTTGGCAATAAACAATGGAACACTGCTCCTTTGCGAAAACTGCTGGAAGAGATCCTTCCCCAAAAAACCAGGTTTGCAGATTTTGAGGTAAAGCACCATTTTCCAGTTGTTGGAGAAAGAATAATGCTGCTGTATGGCTGCCAAATAACTGGGGAAAAATCTGAAGAAAACTTAATCCTCCTGGTTATTAAAGATATAACAGAGCAGGTAATCGCAAAAAAGAAAGACCTGGCAGACCAGAAGGAACGCGCCCAGGAACTGGAAGAAAAAGTACAGCAACGCACTCTTGAACTGAGGGGCGTCAATGAGTTACTCCTTGAAAGAAACAGAGAGCTTGGATGGATGAATAAAGAGCTTGAATCATTTACTTATGTTTCGAGTCACGATTTGCAGGAACCTTTACGCAAAATACAGACCTTCACTTCGCGCATACTCGAAAAAGAGTATACTATTTTGTCTGACAAAGGAAAAGATTCTTTTAGGAGAATACAATCCGCTGCAAGCCGGATGCAGCAGCTCATTGAAGATCTACTTGCTTTCACCAAAATAAATATGGATGAAAGAAAGTTTGAAAGCACTCATCTCAATATAATTGTGCAGGAAGTGAGAAACGAACTAAAGGAGGCTATTGAGGAAAAGCATGCTACTATAGAAACCTCCCAACTTGGCGAAGCCAATATCATCCCTTTTCAGTTTCGTCAACTGATGTATAATCTGATTAGCAATTCTCTTAAATTTTCCAAACCTGGCACTCCACCTCACATTGTCATAGTCAGCGAAAAAATAATTGGTGATATAGAAAATACATTAAATATCAATCCTGGGAAAGAATACTGCCACATAACTTTTACCGATAACGGCATCGGCTTCGAACCACATTTCAGTGAGCAGATCTTTGAAGTATTTCAAAAGCTTCATGACCAGGAACAGTACTCAGGCACTGGAATTGGACTTGCAATTGTAAAAAAAATTGTTGAGAATCATAATGGAATAATCACTTCAAAAAGTGAGCTTGGCGAAGGTGCCACATTTGATATCTATATTCCTGGATAATATCAAATATTTTCAAGGAGGGAACGCCGTTTAACTTTCAATTGTTTGAAATGGGTAGGAGTCAAACCCGTCACCTTCTTGAACTGGGTTGACAGGTGAGATACGCTGCTGTAATGCATCAGGTATGCAATTTCCGTAAGATTGAGTTCATCATAAATGACCAATTCTTTTACCCGTTCAATTTTATGGGTAATATAGAATTTTTCAATCGTAGATCCCTGCACTTCAGAAAACAGATTGGCCAGATAAGTGTAATCATGATTTAGTTTCTGGCTCAGGAATTCAGAAAATTTTATGGCTAATGGCTCCTTTGAAGAATGCACCAATTCAATAATTACGGTTTTGATTTGTTGAATTAAAACACTTTTCTTATCATCCATTAATTCAAGGCCCGATTTCATTAATGCCGCATTCAATTGATTATGCAGCGAAATCGATATTTTTTCCTGGATTTCCGCTTCACCCAGCTCAATTGAAACAGGATGCAAACCCAGTTTCGTGAGTTCTTCTTTAACTGCCATTTTGCAGCGGAGACAAACCATATTTCTGATGAAAAGTTTCAAAGGATCTTTTTCAGGTGCACCAATTGCGTTATAAACGCCTCAATAACAGTCTAAATTAGGCCATTTTCTTCTCAACTCACTTATTCATTTTTAGTCATTTAATATGCATAAAATTCACTTATTAGGGTTATCCTCAATTTATCTTTTACAAGATGTGTGAATCATATAATGTATCCGTTTAATTGTATAACAATTACTGGCAAAAAACCTCTCATCTTTACATGTTCCTGAAAGACTAATATCTTCCATATCTCCAAAGCACTTTAAAAGTGCATTACTCCTATTTTTTATCACTCAAAAAATTAGACATGATTAAATTACGTTTATTCATTTTATTCCTGTTTGCAGGAATTGCACCAGCGTCAACCCAATCTACCTTCACCACCATTACCTTAAATAAAAATATACAGCCAGGATTGGTATTGCATTTACCAAACAATGTAGATGTAACGGAGAGAACCATATTGCAAAAGCTGAGTGAAACCGGCTATGCACCAGAAACGAAAGGGAGATTTTTTTGGAAAAAAAACAAACTGGATGGATTTTATATTTTTAACGGTGTCACCCTACCGGCACTTAATAACCAGAAGCTGGACATGTATTTTAAGGTAGAAGAGGAAAGCAAGTCTAATAAAAACGAATCAATAATTTACCTGCTTGTGAGCAAGGGCTATGATAACTTCATTTCGCCTGACGTTGATTCCGTTTCTTTTCTTGCTGCTACTTACTTTTTGAATGGTTTTCTTGCCAACACTGCCAGCTATCGCTTAAACCTGGATATTGAAACCCAGCAAAAAATCCTGAACACTGCGCAGGATAAATTAGTCGACCTGCAGAATGATGAAAAATCTCTTTTAAAGAAAATAGATGGACTGCAGGCTGATCTGCGCAATAATAAAGTTGATCAGACCATACAGGAAAAAGAAATTGGCAATCAAAAAATGAAACTGAATGCCCTCAAGGCCAGAGTAGTCAAATTATAATTTTAACAGCATTTATCAAATTATTAATAAACAGATTATGAAAAATCTAACCTTTTGGGGAATAATTCATAAAGCAATAACAGGCGATCCCGGCACACTGGCCATGGTAGAAAAAAGGTGCCAGCCACAGCCTGTTAGCCCGTGGAGTTATCTATTTGAACCTTATTATACAAAAAGTTCAGTAGCTGGTAGCTGGCGGCAATGGCCTCACGCCCCACATACTAATGTATTACCACTTTCCCTTTCGCCAATCGCCTGCTACCGGCGTCCCCGATAATAACCAGATACACTCCCCTGGCAACCTGTTTCAGGTTAACAGTATGAAGAGTATAGGGGCCGGAAACAGTGATTTTGGCATTGTAGACAAGTTGCCCGTGATCGTCATATACCCTTACTGTCTGCTGAGATGTTGTGCCGGCACTATTAAAATAAGATACTGTGAACTGGCCATTATTAGGATTGGGGAAAACGAACAGCTGTGTGCTGGCATTTGCACCAATAACCAGGGCATTGGATTCATTATTACAGCCGGTAGTCTGGTTAATAATCTTCACTTTGTATTCTCCGGTTTCCACTGAATCCACCAGGTAGGTTGTGCCAGTAACAACAGGGATCAACACATTATTTCTAAACCACCTAATATCAAAACCGGTAGCAGCCGGCTGAATGCTGGCAGTGATCAGTGTGCTTTGTCCGGGTAAAAGGTTAACCAGCGGAGCAGTTAAAGTAACC
>CAMLGP010000035.1 GCA_946479535.1 uncultured Bacteroidota bacterium | reverse complement strand
ATAAAAATATAAGGCGCACCTTCCAGGTTACGAATAGTGTAGATGTTGATCTGCGCTCGGTAGCGCAGGGTCTTTCATTGCACACATTGTTCAACCTGGATTATTCCAACTCCTATCTGCAATCTATCAATAATACTTACGCAGTATATGCACCCACCTGGAGCACAACTTCAGACTCCCTTACCAAACTGCAAAAATTTGGAGAAGATACAAGGCCTGGCAGGCAAAATATCAACAATACTACCCAGCGACAAAACATTGGCTTTTCAGCGTGGTTAAACTATGAGAAATCGCTGAATGAAAAGCATAATATCTCAGCCATGTTGCTCGGATATACCAATTCAATCAATGTTAATGATGTATACCAGCCAACTAACAATTCGCACCTGGCCCTTCAGCTTGGGTATAATTATAAACACCGGTATTGGGTAGATTTTACTGGCGCCTATGTAAACTCTACAAAACTTCCTGATGGCAACCGGGCCGGCTTTTCACCAACGATGAGCCTGGGATGGCTGGTCAGTGCTGAAAATTTCATGTCAAATGCCAAAGCAGTTAATTACCTCAAATTGTCTGCATCAGCAGGCATATTGAATACCGATCTTGATATTAGCGGATATTACCTGTATGATAATATTTATACATCACAGGCTTACTTTACCTGGAACGATGGATTGCAGGCTCAAAACAGGGCATCGGTATCATCCTATGGGTCCAGTCCGGATCTTTCTTTTCCCAAAAGGCAGGAATTTAACGCCAGCGTGGAAGGATTATTCTTTAATAAGCTGATCAACTTACAGGGAACCTTCTTTATTTCCGATATGGATGGGTTGCTTACCCAGCGATTCTCACAATATCCCAGTTACTTCAATTCATTTATTCCTTATACCAACTATAATTCCAATCGCCGGACAGGTTTTGATTTTATGCTCGGGGTAAATAAAAAAGTAGGGCAGATTGATTTGAGCCTTGGTTTCAACGGTACTTATTCCAACTCAAAAGTGATAAAGCGTGATGAATTAAACATAGATGTTTATCAAAACAGGGTAGGAAAACCGGTGGATGCCATTTTTGGCCTTGTAAATAAAGGATTTTTCAATGATCAGACTGATATCAATAACAGTCCCAGGCAGGCATTCAGTGAAGTGAAACCGGGAGATATTAAATACCAGGATCAAAATGGCGATGGTGTGATAGATCAGCGAGATGAAGTAATGATCGGTCGCTGGATTGCACCGTTTAACTATGGCATAACCTTTACTGCCAGCTTTAAGAACTTCAACCTGTTTGTGCTGGGCACCGGTTCAAATGGCGGGAACGGAATGAAGAACAATGATTACTATTGGGTGGATGGTGATAACAAATATTCCGAAGTTGTATGGGAAAGGTGGACGCCAGCTACAAGCTCTACCGCCAAATTCCCGAGGCTGAGTTCCGCACAGAACAATAACGATTTTAGGAATTCTGATTTCTGGCTATTCAGTTCCAACAGGTTTAATCTAAGTAAAATACAGTTGACCTATAATTTTTCCAGCCAGCTGATCCATAAAACTTTTATAAGAGATCTGGGAGTGTATTTATCAGGGGCCAACCTCTATACCTTCTCTAATTACAGCAAGGTACTGAACCTGAATGTTGCCAGTACCCCGCAAATGAGAAATTTCAATATTGGACTCAGGGCTAAATTTTAAACCACAACCGAGCAAGTAAAATGAAAAAGATGTTTAAAAATATCCTGTTAATGGTTCTCATCGGTGCAGTACTGGCCGGTTGTAAGAAGCAACTGGAGCCGCTCGATGACAATCATCGCACGTTAGAAAATATTTATAGTGATCCTTATTTCGGCGAAGGATTATTGATGAATGCCTATTCAAGGCTTCCAACAAACGGGTACTCGTTTAACGACGTGGCCACTGATGACGCCGTGACCAATGATAAATTCAGCCGGTTGCTTAATATGGCAACAGGTTCCTGGTCTGCAACAGATAATCCGGTTGAACAGTGGACGAATGCCTATACGGCTATCATGTATGTAAACCTGTTCCTTCAGCAAACAGACAGTATCAACTGGTCACCAATGAACAAGGACGTAAGATTATTGTTCAATGACCGGTTAAAAGGAGAGGCGTATGGGTTGCGAGCATTGTTCATGCTCCACCTGCTTCAGTCACATGCAGGGTATGATGCCAGTGGTCAGCTTCTTGGCGTTCCCATTATCAAACAGGTATTGGACGCAAACTCCGATTTTCAGATTCCACGCAATACATTTGATCAATGCGTGGCACAGATCAATGCCGATCTGAATGAAGCAGAAAAATACCTCCCGCTTGATTTTGCCGACATCAGTGCTGCACAATTGCCCGCCAAATACAGTAGCATGCAGGTAGCAGATTATAATCGGGTGTTCGGAAACTTTAACAGGGAGCGATTGTCTGGAAGAATTGCGAAAGCAGTCAGGGCCAAAACAGCCTTGCTGGCAGCGAGCCCTGCATTTAATCCTCAGGGTACAGTTACAAAATGGGAAGATGCGGCCAATTACGCGGCAGCTGTATTAAACCTTATTGGGGGCATTAGTGGTCTTGATCCAAACGGTGCGTTATTTTATACTGCAACTAATGTCAACAACATCAATCTTGCCAATGGAGTGGATCAAAAGGAAATGTTGTGGAGGGGAGCAATTTCAAATACAAATAATCTGGAACAGGCCAATTTTCCGCCCACTCTGTTTGGTAATGGGAGGGTTAATCCTACACAAAACCTGGTAGATGCATTCCCTATGGCAAATGGTTATCCGATTACCGATGCTGCCAGTGGTTACGTTGCTACAAACCCCTATGCAAACCGGGATCCCAGGCTGCGTAATTATATATTGGTAAATGGGGGCACCATTTCAGGTAAAACCATCTGGACCAAATCTGATGCTCCTACCAATGATGCAGTGAATATATTGCCAACATCTACCCGTTCTGGTTATTATATGCGCAAATTATTGCGTGAAGATGTGAATATGAACCCGGCATCCACTTCCACCCAGAAGCACTATCCGGTCCATATTCGCTATACGGAAATATTTCTCTCTTATGCGGAAGCAGCCAATGAAGCGTGGGGACCAGATGGAACAGGAGCGCAAACCTATTCCGCAAGAGCGGTGATTGCAGCTATTCGCAAAAGGGCAGGTATCTCCCAACCAGATAATTACCTGGCATCTATTACAACAAAGGAAGACATGCGTACACTGATCCGGAATGAAAGAAGACTTGAACTTAGTTTTGAAGGTTTCCGGTTCTGGGATCTGCGCCGATGGAAATCAACCCTCACAGAACCGGCAAAAGGAGTAACCATCACGAATAATGTATATAATATACAACCGATAGAAAACCGGCAGTATTCCGACTTCATGTATTACGGGCCACTTCCGATCCTTGAGGTTTCAAAGGCAAATCTGGTACAAAATAAAGGCTGGTAACGGCAAACTCTAAACACAAAAAGAAAAGAGATGAAAAGGACATTCCTGCTATTAAGTATCCTGGTGGTTTTACTGGTTGCCTGTAACAAGGACTGGTCATTCCCGGATTATAAATACACAACAGTGTACTTCCCTTACCAGACTCCCGTGCGCACGCTGGTGTTGGGAAAGGACATAATCGACAATACGCTGGACAATCAGCATAAATTTCTCATTATGGCAACCATGGGGGGAGTATATGAGAATAAAAAGAACATAACCCTGGGCGTGGCCCTGGATGAAACCCTGGCCGCCAAACTAAAATTCAGTTCACCCACCGGTGATACACTGATGCCAATGCCGGCCAATTACTATACACTTCCAAAAGATATGAAGATTGTGATTCCGGAAGGTAAAGTGATGGGTGGATTGGAAATACAGCTTACAGATGCTTTCTTTCAGGACCCTCTTGCAGTAAAAAATACCTATGTGATCCCGCTTAAGATCACAAGTGTATCCAATGCAGACTCTATCCTTAAAGGAAAAAGCGATCTATCTTCACCTGACCGGCGCAAACCAGCGGATTGGGTTCTAACTCCAAAAGATTTTGTGCTTTTTGCAGTAAAGTACATCAACCCTTATCATGGTTTTTATTTGCGGAGAGGGGTTGACGAGGTGAAAGGTGCAGGCGGCAATACAGCACTTGATACCAATGTAGTTTACCATGCAGCCTATGTAGAAAAAGATGAAGTTGTCAGCGCAGTAACTACTTCCCTGACTGAGGTATCCATGTCATTAAACGCAAAGAATAAAGGAAATATAAATACACCATTCAAACTAATGCTAAAATTTGACAATCAGGGAAAATGCACTATTACTCAGCCTGCCACCGCCACCTATACCATAACCGGTAATGGTGAGTTTGTTACAGAAGGGGATATGTGGGGTAATGAAAAAAGAGATGTGCTCAGACTGAAGTACCAGGTGAACCTGGGGGCTACTATCCATTCCTTTTCTGATACCATTGTTGCCAGAGACCGTGGAGTCAAGTTTGAAACTTTTAACCCGGTAGTGGTCAATTAGATCCTGCCAGGTCATTCAATAGCAAGTGCAGTCCGAGGGTTGATTCTTCAACCCTCTTTTTTTTCAGAGTCCTGTAATCATCAAAGGCAACAGCAGTAATAAAAAAGACTGTTATCGTTTGGAGCTTTCTCTTACAAGTATTTCGCACTTAACTATTTTGGCTTGGGTTTTAATTTTTGGTGCGCTCCCTTTTTTTAATTCTTCAAAGTAAATTTTGGCGGCGATTTTTCCCAGGTCTTTACTTTTTTGGTCAACAGAAGAAAGGGAAGGCTTAATCAGGCTGCTGAAAGCTTCGTTTGCAAAACCAAAAATTCCTAGCTCTTCAGGAACTTTGATTCCTTTGGAATGGGCAACTTCTAAAACCATCAGGGATTGGTGATCAGAAACAGTTAGAAACGCGTCAGGACGTTCTTTGGATGATAATAAATCTATTATTGTTTCTTTTGCCTTTTGCTTCAATAAAACATCTTCCACAATAAAATTGTAGGGAATGATATTGCCAGATTCCTTCAGGGCAGTGAGGAAACCCTCTTTTCTATCTCTGAATATGCCAATATGATTGGGGCCGCCGAGGAAAGCTACTTTTTTGTATCCATGGTCAAATAGTTTTTTAGTAGCGGCGTAGGAAGCTTCCTTATTGTCATTATAAACTTTAATGCTATTTACCTGATCCATGCACCTGTCAAACTGGATCAGGTGGATAGAATGGTTTTGGATATTTTGTAAATGGGGGAAAGACTGAGTTTCTGCCGAGACCGATATGAGAATGCAATCCACATTTTGATGAATTAAGGTTTCAATGGCTTTGCATTCATGTTCATAGGATTCATGTGACTGGCAAATGATCAAACTGTGATTGTTTTCAAAACATACTTCTTCTATTCCTGCAATGGCTTCTGAAAAAAAGCTTTGATTGATATGAGGAACAATTACACCGATTGTTTTTGACGAACCCTGGCGCAGGTTTGCAGCATGTGAATTATGCTTATAATTTAATTCCAGCGCTTTCTTTTTGACAGCTTCTCTTGTTTTTACGCTTATTGAAGGGTTATTATTCAGGGCTCTTGAGATATAAGAAGCTGAAACTCCCATCTCTTTTGCAAGGTCATAAATTGTCACCCGTTTTTGATTCTTCATCTTTTAAGCGATTACCGTTATTAACCATTGAGAAAATGTCAATAATCAAGGCATTTGGTTCATTTCCTGCAAAATACGCTGTTATTTGAAACCCCGGAGGCGAGGTTTTAGAAATCGATTACATTTTTGGAATGAAAACACACTATAGGAATCTGTGAGACAGATTATGTAATCGATTAACTAAAATATAATGTATTGATAATCATATATAATAGGTAGGATAATTATATCCGTAGCAATCGATTGCTAAATTTCAATATTTTTATCAGGGTTTGTATGTGTTTTTAACTCAAAACAAACGCTTGCCAAACTGTTTATCTACTTACTAAAAAAACGAAACATGAACCAGAGCTTGCTTATTAGAAGCGGTATTCCATCGCTGGGGAATACTGTTGGGCTCAAACTCAAAAAGCCCAGATTGCTGATTTTTTTTCTTTTTTGTTTCCTTTCATTTACTGCAAGTGCACAACATCGGATCACCGGTAAAGTAACATCCGGAGATACTGCCGTTGTGGGAGCAACTATTGAGGTAAAAGGAAAAAGTACTTATTCCGTTACTGATGCCAACGGTAATTTTTCGGTTGAGGCGTCACCTAATTCAACACTAATTATTTCTTCCGTGGGTTATATCACCAGGGAAGTAAATGTGGGTAACAATGCTAACCTTTCCGTTCAATTACAATCTGAATCCCAGATTTTGGGTGATGTGGTTGTGGTGGGTTACGGCACCCAGAAAAAATCAACTTTGACCGGATCAGTTTCTACGGTGTCGGGAGCGGAGATTACCAAGAGCCCTTCTCCCAATGTCACTAGTTCATTACAAGGCCGTTTACCTGGTCTTATCGCCAACCAGAGAAACGGGGTTCCAGGCAGGGACGACCCAAATATCCTGATTCGCGGTACTGGTACTGTACCACCTCCGGGTGCGAACTTTAATGACTTATTGAATCTTAACGCCCCCCTGGTTATTATTGATGGTGTGCCCAGGGATAATATGGGCAGGTTGAACCCTGAGGATATTGAAAGCATTTCAGTTTTGAAAGATGGTTCCGCGGCAATTTATGGTGCTCGGGCGGCAAATGGAGTTATTCTTATTACTACCAAGAGAGGCGTAAAAGGAAAAGCTGATTTTAGCCTTTCATATAACTATGCCGTCAATAACCCTACCAAAATACCGGACATGCTGGATGCGGCAGCCTTTGCTGAAGCTTATAACGAAGGTGAAATTGGCCGTGGCGGCACCCCTCGTTACACAGCAGCAGAAATTCAAAAGTTCAAAGATGGATCCGATCCAATCCTGAGTCCCAATACCAATTGGGCCGATATTATGCTGCATGAATCTCATACCAAAAACCTGAATTTGCAGGTAAATGGTGGTAGCGATAAAGTTCGTTACCTGGTTTCTTTCGGGTCTTTGAACCAGGATGGCAACTTTACCAATAATACCATGATATATAAGCAGTATAATTTCAGGACAAAAGTTGACATTGAATTATTGAAGAATCTTACAGTGGGTGCCAATATCAGCGGGATATTTAAGAATGGACGCTATCCTGCAGCTCCTGCCGGCGGTAATCCCGGTTCCCTGGATTTTCCTGGTATATTGGGAGCCAATCCTACTATCGTTGCTAGATATCCAAATGGATTAATCGGTCCCGGAAGGCTTAATCAGAATGCCTTGCTCCAGGATCAGCGCGGGTATATCAAACTAAATGACAATCCCCTTTATTCAACATTCACAGGAACCTATCTGGTCCCCTTTATAAAAGGACTAAAGTTGGATGGTTCTTTCAATTATGACATGAGAAACCAGTTTAGAAAGGATTGGGAAATTCCTTTTTATTATTATGAGTATAATACAAGTACTAGCACTTATGATAAAAAGAAAAATACAACCCTGCAAAATCCGCAGTTGACAGACAGGTATGACAGGTGGACCACAACGCTTACCAATTTCAGGCTCAGCTATGATAGAACATTTAGGAATGTTCATCATGTGGCAGCCATGGCAGGTTGGGAACAGCAAACAAATACCTGGAGCTATTCAAGCGCAACCCGGAGAAATTTTCTCAGCTCATCAATCGATCAAATTGATCAGGGAAGCACGGCTGCGGCGGATCAGAATACAGGTGGCTCCGCCTCAAGATCTGCCTACAATAACTACTTTGGCCGGGTGAATTATGATTATAAATCAAAATACCTCCTGGAGTTCCTGTTCCGGGAAGATGGATCACAAATATTCCCGGAAGGTAATCGCTACGGCTTCTTCCCCGGTGTATCTGCTGGGTGGAGACTTTCTGAAGAAGATTGGTTTCAATCCTCAGTTCCTTTCGTAGATCAATTAAAGATAAGAGCTTCCTATGGTGAATTGGGTAATGACCGGGTAGGCGCCAACCAATATTTGCAATCCTTCTTTATAGGACAGAACTATGTATTTGGTACCAATGATGCTCCTGGCATTTATGCCAGTTTATTAGCAAACCCCGCTATTACGTGGGAACGCGCGAAAAAAACTGATATTGGCCTGGAAGCCCAGCTCTTTAAAGGTAAATTAGGAATTGACTTTACTTACTGGACTCAAAAAAGAGATGATATTCTCTACAAGCGTAACTTGTCTGTTCCAACAACATTCGGATTCCCCACATTGCCGTTTGAAAATTTAGGTAAGGTTAATAGCCACGGCTATGAATTAGTTCTTACCAATCGCGGTAATATTGGAAAAGAGGTTTCATACAATGTAAGTGGTAACATTGCCTATAATATAAGCAAGGCTGTTTTTCTTGATGAAGTTCCTCCTACAAGGGACTATCAAAAGCTGACCGGTGCTCCTGTATTTACTAACCTCTATTTCAAGACAGATGGGATATTTCATAGCCAGGATGAGATAGATAAGTATCCTCATAATAGTAGTACTAAGCCCGGGGACCTTAAAATTATTGACCTTGATGGTAATGGAAAGATTGATGATGACGACAGGTACCGTGCACCCTTCACAACCATTCCAAAGTATGTTTTTGGTCTAAATTCGAATTTCCAGTTTAAGAACTTTGACCTAAACATCTTTTTGCAGGGACAAGCCGGTGTTAGGAATTATGATGACAGAGCTGCCGCACTCGGTGAAACTGATTTCACCAATGCAAGCGTTTGGAGGGCAACTAATCGGTGGACAGCCACTAATCCAAATGGAACAATGCCCAGGTCTGCAGCATTTCAACCCGGTGTCACTGATTTCTTCCTCTTTGATGCAAGCTTTGTAAGGCTAAAAACGGTTGAATTTGGATATAATATTCCTACTTCTCTTCTCTCAAGAACGAAGGCTATAAAAGGTCTTCGCCTATATGTGAGTGCTTTCAACCTGGCTACATGGGCCAAAGAAATCAAGTTTGCTGATCCCGAGTTTAACGGAAGCTTTTTCAATTATCCGCCTTCCCGTATAATCAACTTTGGGGGAACTCTTAAATTTTAAAATGACTACTATATGAAAAAAATAATTGGATTATTAACTATTCTTTCCATTTTTCTTGCTTCATGCAGGAAAAATGCTTTGGATATTGACCCAAAGGACCGGATTGCAGAAAGCGCTGTTTGGGTAGATGAGTCATTAATAAAAGCATATCATAATGAATTATATAATGCTATTCCTCATGGCTTCTTCATCCACATGTATTCAAAGTATACAGTTGAGGCATATAATAGTGCCCCCTGTTGCGGCGCGGATCTATTTAAACTTAACACCTATTCTCCGAGTAATATTGCAAATGCAGGCAGATTAAATGATTTCTGGGGGACAAACTCCGGGTATATGTATTATTGGGACCAGGGCTATAGTTATTTGCGAAAAATAAATGTTTTTTTAGATAAAATGGCAGCCCCGGATGCCATGCAGTTTGCCGATAAAAAGCGTTTAGTAGCCGAAGCAAAATTCCTGAGAGCGTTTATATATTTTAATCTTATTGAAAGATTTGGAGGAGTGCCTATTGTTACAAAGGCGTATGAATTGAAAGACGCAGGCAGCGAAAAATTTAAAAGAAATACTTTTGATGAGTGTGTTACTTATATTCAGAAGGATCTTACAGAAGCCATACCTGATTTACCGGTAAAAATTGAAGTGTCTGCCACCGCAGAGCCTCTCTATGGCAGAGCTACCCAGGATGCCTGTTATGCATTAGCCTCCAGGTTGTATCTGTATGCTGCATCCCCATTGTGGAATCCAACGCATGATAATGCAAAATGGCAAAAGGCTGCAGATGCTGCTGCAGTATTTACTGAACATTCAGACAGGGGATATGCTCTTTACCCTAACTACGGTTCATTGTTTAATCAAAATACTGGCGCCTCACAAAATGAATATATCCTGGCCAGGAACTTTACAAGTACCAATTTTCACCAGGCTCCTGCCCATAATCTTGGCAGGCGTTATGGTGCTTATGGCGGTTGGTGGGCCAGTAACGGCCCAACCCAAAACCTTGTCGACGATTATGATATGATCAACGGAGAGCCTGCTTTCACCTGGACAGGGGATACCAAGTCTGTAAACGCTGCTTCCAATTACGATCCTCAACATCCATATAAGGGCCGGGATCCTCGTTTTGAGGCAAGTATAATTCATGATTCATCAGTTTTCCATGGAGATTTGCTGGAAATGTGGGTTTCTGCAAATACCGCCCAGTTTGGTTACGATTCATGGAAACAAAGTAGTGATAACCCGCGTTCAGGTTATTGGTTAAGGAAATTTATGCCAGAAGGTCAGACCATTAGTTTTGCAGAACATTATACTATTCCATGGCCATATTTCCGCCTGGGTGAGATCTATCTGAATTATGCAGAAGCGAAATTTGAATTGGGCGATTATGCAACATGCAGAGAATATATTAATAAGGTAAGGACAAGGGCAGGATTGCCTAATCTCCCTGCTTCCTTAACGGGTGAGCCATTGAGAGCAAGGCTTTACAACGAAAGAAGAATTGAACTTGCATTTGAATCCCACCGCTTCTTCGACATCCGGAGATGGAAAATTGCTAACGTTATAGAGAACAGGCCAATATTCGGCATGGATATCACCAAGAATCTTGCAACGGGGGCCACTACTTACACTCCTGTGCAGTTGTTGAAAAAGAATCCGTATGAGGATAAAATGAATTTACTACCTGTAGATAATGCTGAGGTGCTTCGGAATGACCCAACACTTCAGACTCCAGGTTGGTAAATACCCGAATACAGTATATCGCATAACAGGGGAATACATATTGCCGGGTGTAAATACCCGGCAATCTTTTTAAAAGATCGAATAAAGAATACCAACTGGAAGCTATAAGCAGATACATGAAAAGTATTGCCGCTCAAGGCAAAATTTATTTTCTTGCATGCAAATGCAAAAAGATAAACCTGCATTTATTTAAAACCTGTTCTGCAGTGTTTCTTTTATTGCTTATATCATCCTGCACAAGCCAGGATGCCAATGAGCCTCGCAAGGAGACTGCAACAGCAGAGTCCCTGAAGCTATTCCAACTGCTTGATTCCTCTGAAACCGGAATTTCCTTTACCAATAACATTGTTGAAGAT
>CAMLGP010000034.1 GCA_946479535.1 uncultured Bacteroidota bacterium | reverse complement strand
TCGTGGTGAAGATGGGCAAGACGACGATCTTGCCGGCGGCCATTCGTTACCAGGCCGAGCTGAGCGCGGCGGCGGCCGTCTCGGGTCCCGCCAAGAAGCTCTTGGGCGAGGTGTCGAGCTACGCCGACAAGCTCGACTCGAGCCTGGCGGCGCTCGAGAAGTCGCTGGCGCACGAGGCGTCGGGCGTCGAGGCGGAAGCCAAGCACCTGAAGGACGACGTCCTGCCGCTCATGCTCAGCGTGCGCGGTGCAGCCGACTCCCTCGAGTCCTTGATCGCCGACGACCTGTGGCCGCTGCCCACCTACCAAGAAATGCTGTTCATGCGCTGAACCGCGCCTAACGGCTAACGCAAACGCCCTTCACGGCAACGTGAGGGGCGTTCGCGTTTTGTACGAGATGACCCCCATTTGCTGCTGCTCCCGTAAACGTGCCCGTGCCCATGCCAAGTAGTGATATGGTAAAACTGGTACCTCTGTTTACCTGACTATTGACAGCAATGGTACCTTTATGGCTTTCAATAAAGTGCTTTACAAGATAAAGTCCAATCCCAAATCCTGCTTTTTGGCTACGTGCACTTGAAGCCTGCTGAAATTTTTCGAATATGCGATTACTTTCGGTCATATCAAATCCGCAACCGGTATCATTGATATTGATATTCACCAACTCAGCTTCCTCACTTACATTAATTGTAATGGTTCCCCCATCACTGGTATATTTAAATGCATTGGAAAGCAAATTGAATAAAGCAATCTCTATTTTCTCATAATCGCCAAATAATTCAATCTTATCTATTTCCGAATGGAAATTATAATGCATTCCCCTGCTACGTGCCTGCTGTACAAAACATTGGTAAACTTCATTACACAGGTGAATGATATCAAAGCGGGATACCTTTAATATATCAGCTCCACTATCCGCTTTGCGGAAAAGCAATAATTGATCAACCAGGCTTAGTAACCGCCTTGCATTCCGATACGCAATATTAAGGTCATTACCGTTTTTGGACTCATTCTTTTTAGTGAGGAAATCTTTAAGCGGGTTAATGATCAATGAAAGGGGGCTTCTGAATTCATGGGAGATATTGGTAAAGAAAGAGAGTTTCTTCTCATTGAGCTCTTTATCCTTTTCATTCTCGAGGTGCGCCAATTTGATCTCATATTTCAAACGCTCCTGCCTGCGGGAATAAAGCAGGTAAAAATAAATCCCCAATGCAAGTATCAATACATAGGAAGTATAAGCCCACCAGGTTCTGTACCAGGGTGGCAAAACGGTAATTCCAAGGAGGGTTGATTCGCGTCCCCAGTTCCCATCCTGTGATTTGGCTTTTACTTTAAATACATAGGTTCCTTCCTGCAAACGGGAATAGTTGGCTATCTTAATATTACCAACATAGTTCCAGCTCTTATCCCAACCTTCCAGGTAATAGGCATAACTGATCTTGTCTGCTCTGCTATAGTCAAGTGCCAGGTAGTTCAAAGAAAGCACAGCGCGATCATAAGGAACCCTGATCTGTTGCATTCCATGCGCTGTAACTGGTAATATCTGTCCTGGGTTATCATCAGCCGGTGCATTATCAATTAGTAAGTCTGTAAGAAATAATTTTGGTTGTGAAGCATGGATCTGAACACTATCGGGGTAAAACAGATTGAATCCATTAATTCCACCAAAGGCAAATTCTCCTTTATTAAGTTCTAATCCTGCATTAAAGCTGAACTGGTTACTTTGTAACCCATCTGACTGAAAGAAATTCCGGAAAGTTTTTTTCTCGGGATCAAACCTGCAGAGACCATTGAAAGTACTTAACCACAAAAAGCCTTTATCATCTTCCAGCAGTCGAAGCACAGTATTGTTGGATAGGCCCTCGCTCATTGTGAATCGCTGGTATTTTCCGGTAGACCGGTCAAAAAGCAATAATCCTCCTTCCTGCGTACCTACCCAGAGGCGGTTGCGACTGTCTTCATGAATACTGCGAATGGTATATCCGATATTATAAACCTTGTGTTGCCTATTTATTCTGTCAATCTTAATGAGCTCATTGTAATTACCACCCCAGAGGTTACCGCTACGATCTTCAGCCATGCATTGCAGGTTCCTTATTTTATTATCAAAAAGTTCAAACTGGTCGCGCTGTTTATTATACAGATACAGGCTTCCATCATTGGTAGCCCCAGCCCATAATCGGTGCCCGGCATCCTGGTACAGTACCCAGATATTATTTTCCAAAGCCCTGGTCACGGGATTATAGCAGAAGTATTTTACAAATTGTTTCTTATTCGCATCAAACCGATTGATACCTCCCAGCCAGGTAGCTACCCAGGTGGTATTATCAGCGTCATTTACTATACTGGTGATAAAATTGCTACTAACTGATCCCGGATGGTCTGTATGAAAATATTCTGAATATTGATTTGCGCCTCTATCCCAATAGCGTAAACCGGCACCATCTGTTCCTATCCATAGATTATTCCTTCTGTCTTCTGCAAAGGAGAGAATGAAATTGGTAGCCGGGCTTTTATATTTTGAATGGGCAAAATTGATTAATTGAAAAGCATCAGGGGTTGCTTCAATAGTATTGATCCCACCACGGAGGGTCCCGATCCATTTCCGACCTTCCACATCTTCGTATATAGAATAAATGGCATTGCTGTTTATAAGCTGCCTGCCATCAGATGCTAAAAAAGGATGCGCTTTGGCATCTGTCTTATTCATCACCATCAATCCATCCCCATCGGATGCTATCCAAAGCAATCCGTTCCTGTCTTCCTTAATATGAACAATTTTGCTTGTTGTTGAAATACGATTAGGGGAATACTGGTTTGTATGGATATTATATTCAAAGAGTCCTCGTTCATTACCCAGCCAGAGATTTCCTTCACTTGACCGACGCAGGCAATTGCCTTCTTTTATATCACTGTTTAACTGCGAAAGTTTTTTGGTGGAAAGATTGAAAAGGAAGAGACCGCGCTGTTGTACAAAGAGCCAGATATTATTGCCGGTCGGATCTGTTTCAATGGCAGTGGCATCATAATTGGATCCCAGTCCAGCAGGAAGTGCAATTTGAATCCCTGTGCGGGAATTCTTATCAAATACGATCAGCCCACGGTGATTGGTACCGATCAGAACGATATCATTGCGGGTAACAAGAATATTATGAATATCATCCCGTAACCATTCCTCCTTATTGGCATCGGAACTAATGAACCTGAGAGAAGTAAAATTCTTGCGAAAAGAATCCAAAACACAGGCGCCTTTTTGCCCGCCTACCCACAGATTATCCCGGGAATCCCCTGCAATAGTATAAACAGCGTTACCAACAAGTGAGCTGCTATCCCCTACTCTATTACGATAGACCTGGAAACCATAACCATCATAGCGATTCAGCCCATCATAGGTACCAAACCACATGAATCCTTTTTTATCCTGAAAAATGGAGGTAACAGCATTATTGGAGAGCCCATGTTCAATTCCCAGGTATTTGACCGGATAGTCAGATGCAGGAAGATCACACAGGCAGCAGAATAGCAACAACAGGCAAATAATGGATTTCCGCAGCAAATCAATCAGTTTAGCAGTACATGAAATTACGGAAAATTATCATGTGGTAACGGCGTATTACAACTGAAGCGGAACAGCATGCCATGTCCAAAGTTCGGCCCCACAACCTCACCCTTTTACGGTATTTTTTGCAGATAAACTGACCATAAGGCCACCCCCGGTAATCTTTCAACGATATTTGCATGCCGTTGCCGGATTAGAACCCGGTAATTCACTCAAAACCATTAAATCATTATAAGAATACGCGGATTTCAAACGTGTATCCAATAAAAAACTAAAATGAGAGCGAGATTTATTTTGGCAGTAATAGCTGTATCGTGTATAATATATTCCTGTACCAAAGACCATGACAATACCGGTAATAAACCTATACGGAAGGTCCATTACGAGCTCTTCACTACAGAAGATTTTTCTGAAGACAATCATGATATTCAGTTCAACCTCTTCATGCGTGACAATCGCAGAACAATATTCGATTCTGCACTGGCCATTATGAAAATAAAAGACATCCCGGATTCCCTTAACCGGTTAATTTTTGACAAGCTTGTTCCGGGAAATAACCAGGATTCACTGGTTGTTGGTTTCACCTATCGCATTTTTGATGTTGGCTACTCCTGGTACCTTGATAAGTTCCAGAAGGGTGATACACTGAAAAAGATAATTTACTCTTTTAAATAGTAAGGAATATCTCTCGTCAAGATATTCCTTTGCAAACGGATAGCTAACCTGTTAAAGGAGACGCTATCCTTTACTCTTTAATAACGGATATAGTCTGTTTCAGCTGTTCGCCCGCCAGGTTTACCATATAGCTGCCTGCAGTAACATCGGCTACGTTTATTGTTATACTATTAATTCCTGTAGAAAGATTGCTATTCCCGGCTTTTATTATCCGTCCATTATTGTCAGTTAACTGCCAGTTCACCTTTTCTTTTTTTGCTGTTGTAACAAAAACCTTAATCTCATTTCTGACAGGATTTGGGAAAAGACTGATTGCTGGCTTAATCTCATTTATTACCTGAACTACTGGTGGCGGCGGAGCAATAGTGGCAGATACCCATATTTCTTTTCCTCTGGCGCTTGTAGTAGCTATTACAAATATTTTATCATTGGACTCTATGAATATAAATGGACTTGATCCTATACTTCCTGACTCAAATTCTTTTACCATTTTAGTTCCCGCGTAAGTTCCATCACTTGTCCATAACTCAGGTCCATTAAAGCCATTATTTGCTGTAAAATATAGTTTGTTAAAGGAGATATGAAGATTGTCGGGATAACTGCCATTTAAACCAGGGAAAATGTCCCTTACCATAACGGTGCCTGCACCTGTACCGTCCGTTTTCCATAATTCCTTGCCATTAGTATCACCATTGGTTGCCGCAAAATAGAGTGCGTTCCCAAATACTGTCAGGCTGGTAGGATCACTGCTGGTTTTGAATCCCGGGTAAATATCTTTTACCTGAATTGTACCAGCAGTTGTTCCATCGCTTCTCCATAGCTCAACGCCATGACCGCCATCATTGGCACGGAAATACAATACGCCTTTCATGACCGTCAATAACTGGGGAAAGCTTGCTGGAAGACCCGGATATATATCCTTAACCATAACTGTCCCTGCAGTAGTACCATCTGATTTCCATAACTCATCTCCATTGATCCCATTATCTGCTACAAAATATACGATACCATTCATGACCACTGGTGAAGTATATTTATCCGGATCACTTCCTCCTGTTCCACTATTTATATCTTTTAATAAGGAAAAAGTTTGCCCGGAAACGGACTTACCAGTCAAGGCAATAGACAATACAGTTACTGCTGCGAAGAATATCTTACGCATAAGCGTTAAAATTTATGGTTAGGGAATTAATTAGACTATGTTAGGCGGACTAAACGATTCTGTTCTTAATTGCTTTAACAACAGCTTCCGTACCTGAATGAACATGCAGCTTTGCATATATGTTCCTGATATGGGCTTTTACCGTATCAAACGCAACATAAAGGTCTGCAGCAATCATTTTAAAGCTTTTTCCTTCCACTAAAAGCTGCAATACTTTCTTTTCCTGGGGAGTCAGATTAAAATCATTGTTTGCAGGCTGAGGTCGCAGATTGGTCTTGAATAACTCCAGCACCCTACGGGCTATACCTGGCGTCATAGGGGATCCGCCAGATTGTACATTTCTGATCGCTTCCAGGTAATCTTCCGGTGTAGTTGTTTTCAGGATATAACCTGAAGCCCCTGCGCATATTGCGTCGAAAATATATTCATCTTCAAAAAAAACTGTCTGGATCAGTACCAATATATTGGGAAGATGCTTTTTGATGAGTTGGGTAGCCTCAATTCCATTCATCCCAGGCATTTCAATGTCCATCAGCACCACATCACAGGGGTTGGCAGTAATGTTTTGCAACATGTCCTTGCAATTCGGAAATGCGCCTGAACAGCTGAATCCTTCTGCACTATTTAACAACAGCGTGAAAGTTTCTCTCAAATGTTTATTGTCTTCAAAAATTGCGACCCTTATCAAATGGTATATTTATGTAAAATTGAATGAAATCAGTTATAAAAAAAATAGCGAAATAGGGTTAGGCCGGTACTTTAAGCTGTATTGTTGTACCTGAACCTGATTCAGAAGTGACCTGCAGGTCTCCCGCAAGCTCTCTGGCCCGGTTGTTCATATTTTCAAGTCCGTTACCCTTTATTATTTTGTCGGGATCAAAGCCCTTCCCGTTATCCTGGATCCTCAATACAAGATTACCCCCCTCTTCTTTTACTTCCACCCCTATCTTTTGCGCTCCTGAATATTTAACCGCATTATTCACCGCTTCTTTAAATACAAGATAGATGCCCTTACGCTGCTCCATGGAAAGTTCAGCCTTTACAAGATTTTCCAGGTCAAGCACCACTTCTATATTCCTGCTTCCGCATAATTCAAAAGCAAACCGCTCCATTCTTTGTTTGAGGCTGGTTCCTTCAGCATCGGTATGCTTGATCATCCAAACAATATCTCCCATTTTATCCATGGTCTCCTTTGCATTATTGCTCATCCTTGTCAAAATATCTTTATGACTTGCTTCACTCCCCTGCTGGTTTGCCATCTGGCTCAGCAAATGAATACTACTTAGCGAACTTCCAACCTCATCATGCAGATCAGCCGCTATCTGATTACGTAATTCCAGCTGTTTCATTTTGCTTCTCAGCTTGATCCGGTTGACCACAAGGAAACCAACCAGCACCAATAAGGGTATTAATCCTATAATTGTGTATTGAACCAATTTTTGCTTCTGCAGGCTGGTCTCACTTAATTGCTGGTCCTTTTTTAATATGGCAATTTCCTGTTCTTTCTTTTCCAGATTATATTGTTCGGTCATTTTGGCTGTCTGCAATTGGAGCTCATTGTTACGAATACTGTCCACGATCTTATAATACAGCTTACTATATTCCAGTGCCTTTGCAAATTGTTTTGTATTGGTATAAAAATCTACCATATTCTTATAACTATCCGCCTGCCTGTTTAGATCTCCTCTTTCCTGGAACAATTGAAGGCTCGCTTTTAGCTTTATATCAGAAAGACTGTCTGGCTGCTTTCCAAGTGCAATCATCTCCGCATCAATAGAAGCAAGAGCAGAGCTGTCGTGCATCTTTGCAGCCAGTTGTTTACTAATCGTAAAATACTCGATGGCTTTGGGTGATTCATTTTTAGCAGCATAAACTTTGGCCAGATTGAAATAATTTCCATGTTCCTCCCCAATGTTCTTTTGATCTTTTGCAATCTTAAGGGCAGCGTTATAATGCTGCAGGGCCTTGTCCAGATCGCCTTTCCCAAAATAAATATCGCCTAATCCGCTTTCGGCTGTTCCCATTCCGCGCTGATCACCCAGTGCAGTCTTTAATTTAATTGATTTATTGGCAAATAATAGCGCTTTTTCATACTGCTTGAGATGAATGAATGATGTACACAGGCTCTGGTAGCAGAATGACATTCCTCTATTACTTTGCAGTTCTTCGAAAATGCGAAGTGCCTTAAGATGAAGATCTGTTGCCTTCTGAAAATTGCCCATCGAGATATAAGTATTCCCGAGGTTGAGCGATTGGCCGGCTATTGATTCTTTTTCAGCCACTTTATCATAAGAGGCAATTGCCTTCTCAAATGCCGGTATGGATCTTTGATAATCACCAATCTTTTTAAAATATAATGCAGAAGTTGAATAATAGATAGCGAATATCTTGTCTTTTTCTGGAGCCTGGGCCTGATCCGCTAATTTTTTAACGAGTGAAAGATAGTATTCAGCACTATCTGGCTTGCCTGTATCCTGCAAAACATAAACAAGTTGAGCATACGAACCACTCAGCCGGCGAAGATTATTTATTCTTTTACCGATTACTATTGCTTCGGCCAGCATAGACCTGGTTTTGGCAAGATCTGTCCGGGAATATTCATAAGCCAGATCATTATATGCACGCATTACTTCTGCCTCATCCTTATTTTCGGCAATGACCTTATTCAGGCTATCCACCAGGCTCTGTTGAGCATTTGAAGAAAGAGCCAGGTAAATAATGAGATAAAAAAGAAGAAGTGCTCTACGCATAAAGGAAGTTAAGTAATTAATTGCAGGGAATAAGATACTGCATACCGGGTAATCTCAATTCTTCTTAATTAAAAAATACTACTATTAGGCTATTTCCTTGCTTTGCCCTTTAGCCTACTTTAGTTCGGTCAAACCATTAAACCATGAACCGCACTATTTACCCAATTTTATTTGTACTGCTAATCATTTGCAATTTTGCAACTGCTCAAACCTTTACCTTATTAAAAGATATTTATCCCGGCACAACCAATAGCTCCCCCCATATCATGGCGAAGGATGCTAATGGCTTTATTTATTTCTATGCCGATGACCCAACCCATGGAGTTGAACTCTGGAAAAGCAATGGAACCTCTACCAAACTGGTAAAGGATATCAATCCAGGCATTGCCGATGGCAATCCCAATTCCGGTATACTATTTAATAACCTGCTCTATTTCGTTGCCTCTGATGGTGTAAATGGCGTAGAGCTTTGGTCATCAAACGGCACTCCTGCAGGTACGGTAATGATAAAGGATATTAATCCGGGATCAGCATCCGGATGTTCAGAATATTCAGGTCTTTATATATATAATGGAGTACTCTATTTCTATGCCACTAACGGAATCAATGGCAGGGAGCTCTGGAAATCCGATGGTACTGCCGCCGGTACTGTCATGATAAAGGATATAAATGCCGGATCAGGCAATAGCAATGACTCATCTCCTTATTTTACTACAGTTGGCAGCACACTCTTTTTTGTTGCTTCGGATGGCCCCGGAACTACCCCAGGCCTGCATGGAGATGAGCTTTGGAAAACTGATGGCACCGCTGCTGGAACAGTAATGGTTAAAGATATCAATACACACACCTTCATGTTTCATCCTACGGGAAGCAGTCCACGAAAGTTGACAGATTTTAACGGAACACTGATTTTTGATGCGCAGGAATATATGGACCATGAACCTTGGAAGAGCGATGGAACTACGGCGGGCACCGTAATGCTTAAAGATATAAATCCGGGAAGCATGAGCGTTGGTGGGGCTGGTGTGGTTGGAAATTCCAGCTATCCGGATTATTTCACTGTCATGGAAAGGAATATTTATTTTTCAGCGAAGTATTATCCAGATGGGCAGGAATTATGGAAGAGCGATGGAACGGAAGCTGGAACAGTAATGATAAAAGACATTTATACTGGCGGTACATCAACGCCGGCAGAAGGATTTCGCGGGTTTTCGAGTGCTCCCGCCGAATTAACGGTATTAGGAAATAAATTCTACTTTTCTGCCGATAATGGAAATGGCAGAGAATTATGGAAGTCCAGTGGAACAACAGCAGGCACCATTCTATTCAAAGAAACTAACCCAAATCCACTAGTAGGAGGAAATCCTGAATTGCTTACTCTTGTAAATGATAAAATATATTTCAGAGCGAATGATGGAGCAAATGGAGTGGAATTGTGGTCCACCAATGGAACAACCGGAGGAACAACAATGGTGCAGGACATTCAACCAGGAGCTGCAGGTTCATACCCTGAGCAGATCTTTGAATCCGCAGGAAAGATCTTCATAGTTGTTACAACTTCAGCCTATGGCACTGAGATATGGGTAGCAAATACGCTGTTTGCACCTCCCATAACCGCGAAATTGGCAGTGAAGGAAGATGAAACCAGTAATATAGCAATCCTTAAAACCAACCCGGTAGTAAACGAGATACAGCTAACCTTTAAATCAGCCAATAGTGATAAAGTAAAATGGCAGATATTGGATAATAATGGCCGGGTTGTAAAAACCGGATACTATTCCGTTTCCGCAGGCATCACAGCCATAACTGAAAATGCAGGAAGCCTTGCACCGGGCAATTACATATTGCAATTACACGGAAAATTTTTACAGCAGACAATTAAAGTGATCAAAGAATAGATCAATACAAGCCTTTTACATACAGACTCTATAACTTGATCACTTTTCTTGTAAGTTTCCTATCAGCAAAAACTGCCTGAACAAAATATACACCCTTGGCAAAAGGGCTGATATTAAAATTGTACCTACCTGAACCGTTGGCCTTTGCCGGTTGTTCAGCTATCTTTTGCCCTGAAGTATTATATAAAACGATCGATTTTAAATTAGACGGATAGGGGTAAAACTGAACAGTAATGATATGTGTTGCCGGGTTCGGAGTAACCAGAAAACCTTGTGATACCACATTCGGATTGATACTGGTACTCTTAATAGTAATATCATCAAGGTAAATATTATTCTCATTCGCTGTGGTATTCACAAAGGCCAGAAGTATTGGACCCGCATTAATATAACTGGAAAGATCAACAGAATCTTTCCGCCATTCTGAAGCTTCTGGTATAAATGAAGATGGCGAGAGCGTACTTCTTGTACTGAGTGACGATCCCCATTTTTTATAAAGACTGGTGTATGTAGCTCCGCAATCTGTACTTACCATTACCTGTAAACTGTCCCACCAATGCCCTGGCGTAGAATTACTCCGGACAGCCGCAGCAATCTGAAAACTGAGAAAAGCTGAATCTGCATTAGTCAGCGTTACAACCGGCAATCGGAGAAAATCTTTCTGGCCATAGAGCGTGTAATTCCAATTATGCATCACCACAGCCGCATTGCCCGTTTTTGAAACACCAGTTATCCGTTCCCAGGTTGTACTATCATCGGAATTAATAATATCCCAGCCAGCTAAAGGGAAATTGTTGCCTTCAAACCCTTCACCAAATGCACCTGAAAATGTGGGATAATATTGGAATGTACCTATTTGGGTGTCATTGCCTGTATGCTGGTCTGTGCCTCCATTAGGTAATGTCACAAACACTATTATTTCATGGTTGCCTTCACTCAATACATTCATCGAATTAAGTGATACGTTAGTCTCCTCAAGACTGGAAAGTGAACCTGTCCAGTGGGTAATTGTTGCAGGCCCGTTATCGATGCTGGCATGAATAGCTGCTGATATTAATGTTTGCGTTCCGCGATTGCGAAGCCTGATGACAGGTGCAAAACTGGCTGTACATGCCCGTTGCGTGGGAGCGATAATTTTTTTAATGGATGCATCCAGACTAAATAATGTTACCGGTTCTGCACCATTTGAGGTAAAATATCCAGGATGAAATGTGGTCAAAGCAGTTTCCATACGTGCCCCCTGCCCTTTGGTAAACAGGCACATGCAGGCATCATCTGTATAATCCATATAATTTTCATATAAGATCCCCGGA
>CAMLGP010000033.1 GCA_946479535.1 uncultured Bacteroidota bacterium | reverse complement strand
AGAACAACAATCAGCTAAACAACCACTTAATTATACGGGTGGGGGAAATATGTCTGACGGAAAAGCTTTTAAGGAACACTATTTTAATGTTATCGAGGGGCTTTCCACGGATAAATTGTTGAACAAAGGTGACCTGATCATTCCGGGTCACCTTTCCTCAGTTTCTACAGAAAATAAAAAGCCTCAATTCCTTCAGAAGAAAACGGGATGGGTACTGGGTGCAGCCATCAATTACAATGCGCCCATGAGTAATCAGGAGATAAGTACTCTTAATATTAATGGGAAGAAAAACACCCTGGTTGATTTCATTCCTTCCGTATTTGCACAATATCATTTCAATAACAAGTGGTATGCGGAAACAGGGTTTCAGCATAGCTCCCCACAATACACACCCGATCTTAAATTGTACTCTTCGTGTGTGGATGTGGACATTGGAAAGAGAAAGGAAAGGGCTGTATGGTTAAACAAATTATATTACATGAATATTCCTTTATCGGTTCATTTTAAACCGATCAATGGTGTTTCTATTGGAACAGGTATACAGTACTCCCATCTCAGAAGAAGCATATTGATGGATGAGCATGCTGGCTGGAAGGAGACTACCAGCGGTGAATGGACCAAAACATATTCAACTACTACTGTAAATTCCACTAAGAAAGCTGTTGCCCGCACTGATAATAGCTCCTATCCTTCAACAGGTGCAGCGGGAGGGTGGGGAACACCTTCTGCATCTGCAACACCCGCTTCTGATGGAATTGAAGTGATGTCAAAACAATTTAAAAGTACCGACTGGCGATACCTGCTTGATCTAAACTATACCTGGAAGAGATATACTGTTGGAACAAGGTATACGGCGGGTATTAATGATTATATCAATACCGAGGCAGATGGTAACATTCTTTTGGTAAAGGATAAGAATAAAGCCGTACAATTATATGTCCGGATGAATGTTTTGGATCTGAGAAAGAACAAGAGATAATAAATTATCCTGCCATTCTAACACATTCCCAACCTATCATAGCGGTCTTCCGATTAGTTCCCCAATGGTAATTGCCTAATACACCTGTTGATTGAATCACCCTGTGACATGGGATAAGAAAGGCAACCGGGTTATCTCCCACTGCTGATCCTACAGCTCTTGAAGCGGCAGGGTTTTCGATCTTTTGAGCCAGTCCGCCATAAGTAGTCAATAACCCCATGGGCACTTTTAGTAACATGTTCCAGACCTTGAGCTGGAAATCTGTTCCTTTAAGATGTAGTTTTATTTTATTAAGCCGGCTCCAGTCTGCTCCAAAAATGGAAAGAGCATTGGTTTGCAATTCATCTTTCTTATCAATGAAATTTGCATTAGGAAACATCTGTTTCAATTCTTTAAATGCTTTTTGCCTGTCATCTGCAAATGCCATATAGCAAATTCCTTTTGTTGTGGAAGCAATCAATACTGGGCCAAAAGGACTGTTTGAATAATGATAATTGATTCGCAATTCTTTTCCTCCATTCTTAAATTCTCCCGGCGTCATCCCTTCAATATTGATAAAGAGGTCATGTAACCGACCTGTTCCGGATAATCCCGTTTCATAAGCAGCATCAGCTATGGAAGATTTGCTCTGCTGTAATATTTTCTTGGCATGTTCCACTGTAATGAACTGCAGGAATTTTTTTGGACTTACTCCAGCCCAGCTGGTGAACATTCGCTGGAAATGAAAGGGACTGAGATGAATATTCTGAGCCACCTCATCCAGATCGGGCTGATCCTTATAATTAGTATTGATGTATTCAATTGCTTCGGCAATACGTGAAAAATCGTATGTATCCTGGGTAGTCATTTTTTCTTTTTACAAAACTAGTATTGTGCCTTATGATTGGAAACCCGTTTCTTGCGGTAAATTTACCACTTCATCATAAATGAACGGACAGCATGATGGTCCTTGAAACAGAAAGACTTAGACTCAGGCAATTTGAAAAATCAGATGCGGCATTCATTATTGAATTGGTGAATTCACCTGGCTGGCTGGAGTATATAGGTGACCGGAACGTAAGGACCGAAGAACAGGCTTTAGTCTATCTGGAGAATGGTCCCATCAGGAGTTACCGGGTAAATGGGTATGGGTTGTGGTTGGTGGAAAGAAAAGAAGAGGGATTACCCATTGGAATGTGTGGGATTATTAACCGCCCAATGATGGAAAATCCTGATATCGGTTTTGCCTTTTTGCCTTCGTACATGGGATCGGGCTATGCTTACGAAATTGCTAAAGCCACTCTGGATTTTGCCAACCATCAACTAAATATACCCGTAATTTCTGCCATCACAGTGTCAAAAAACGCAAGGTCCATACGATTAATTGCAAAACTTGAACTCACCTTTATACGTGAATTTTCTTTTCCAGATTCGCAGGAAATACTAAGTTTATATAGTCAATAATCTTAAACTTTCTCTTCTCCCGTTGGTAGATTGATTCGTTTGCATCATCGGCTTTTAGCTGCCGTTAGAAAACTCCGGTCATTTCCCTTTTTTATTGCGAAATAGCTTTGCGCCGTTACTCTTCGTTTATTCATTTTTATTAAACAATTTATCATGAAATTCTTAGCAATTACCACACTTGCTGCTTTGGTTCTGGCATCCTGTCAGTCTTCCCAGCAGGGAAAGACTGAAGTAGAGCAAACCAAAGATTCTTCAGCAATCGCACAAAAACCTGTGCAGGAAAACCTGTACATGGATGTTCACCACCTGGGCTCCGGAAAAGTTACGGCTGCTGCTGTAGCCGATGCCCATAAGAAAGACCTGTCAATCCAGGGAAAGTATGGCGTACATTTTATAAAATATTGGGTTGATGAAAAAGGCGGCAACGTTTATTGCCTTTCTACTTCACCCGATACAGCTTCAATCAGAATGACCCATCAGGATGCGCATGGCCTGTTGCCTGATGATATATTTGAGGTGACTGATGGTCCGGAAGCAGCTGTAAACAATGGAAAGAACTTTTTCCTTGACATACATAACTTCGGTCCCGGTAAAGTTGCTGCAAAAGATGTTGCAGATGCACATCAGAAAGACCTGGCAACGCAGGCTAAATATGGCGTGAACTTCCTTAACTATTGGGTAGATGAAGGGCAGGGACAGGTATTCTGTCTTTCCCAGGCACCTGATTCATCCGCTATAATTAAAACGCATAAAGAGGCACATGGGCTGCTTCCTTCCCGGATCCTTTCTGTAACGCAGGGACAATAATAGATTAGCACGGTTCAGGCACCGCAACAGGGAACTTATTAAAGAAAAGCCTTACATCCAGGGAATCGGGATCAACCTTTTCCCTGGTGAAAAGGTTTCTCCATTTTTTTGGGAACTAAAATCCCTATCTTCCATTAAATTAGCCTGCCGTGAGGAACAAGGGTTTAACACTTCTGGTTACAGGACTTTTTGCCTGCTTCTCAGTTATATCTCAACAGACCTATACCAATCCTTTAAAACCTTCCGGTCCGGATCCCTGGGTGATTTACCAGAAAGGCTGGTTTTATTTTATGAGCACGGTTGGGAAGGATCAGATCAAATTATTCCGTACAAAGAACCTGGCCAACCTTGCAACAGCAGAAGAGAAAGTAGCTTTTGCCCCTGAGAATGGTAAGCCATATTCAAAACAGTTCTGGGCCCCGGAGATCCATTTTTTGGATAATAAATGGTATATCTATTTCGCCGCTGATGAAGGAAATAATCTGCATCATCGAATATGGGTGCTGGAAAATAAAAATGAAGATCCTTTTATTGGCGATTGGGAGTTAAAAGGAAAACTGGGTGATCCGGATGATCATTGGGCAATTGATCTTACAGTGATCGATTATAAAGGAAAGCGATATGCTGCGTGGAGCGGATGGGAGAACTATAATAATGTACAGCAGAATATTTATATCGCGGAGTTGGAAAATCCCTGGACCATGAAGGGCAACAGGGTTCTCTTATCTGTCCCAACTTATGAATGGGAATTGCATGGAAAGGTACCTGTAGCATGGCAAAAGAATACAGGTGAACCGCCTTTTCTGCGTATAAATGAAGGCCCTCAATTTCTGGAACATAACGGTAAATTATTTATTGTTTATTCTGCTAATGCATGCTGGGAAGATTACAATCTGGGCATGCTGATATTCAATAGCAGAGACAATGTACTTGATCCTGCTAACTGGAAGAAACATCCCAGCCCTGTATTTGTGCAATCAGTGGAAGACAGTGTATTTGCACCAGGGCATAATTCATTCTTCAAGAGTCCTGATGGAAAAGAAGACTGGATAATTTATCATGCCAACCCAACACCTGATGCCGGGTGTGGTAATCGCCGTGCACCACATATGCAAAAGTTTAGCTGGACCAGGGAAGGACTTCCTTATTTTGGAACACCGGTTGGCAGAAACCCATTGCCTGTTCCATCGGGTACTAATTAGCGTTCAAACTGTTCGATCTTTGGGAGGGGAACCAATCCAGTAAACGCTGAGATCTGGCGATTCTGTAATAGCCCGATAAAAACCAGCAGTACGGTTAAAAGTGTTGCCGAACTGCATGAACCACCCCGGCGGTGGGCTACAGGCCAGGGACCGGGATTGCCAGCGGAGTACCTGATGCATTATTTACCTATACTGGGGGTATCTATGTATTGATTTTAGTAATGCTTGTCAATTCCACAGTTGGACATAACAGCTACAGTGATGATTACAGTACGGTAGCGTATCCTGGACACATTGTCTGGAGCCCTTATAGCCCTAATTGTTTTTTGAGCGGAAGATGGAGTGAGCAGGTTTAATAAAAAATCCTAGTTTTGGGGCACGGCGGCATATTTCTTCAGCAGCCGACCAATACATTCGTTTTAGATTTAGTTTCCTTGCTATTCAAAAAGGGATTCTTTTAGCCCTTATTAATTAACCGATCCCTATGCTCAGATAGGGTATCTATTAAACGATTGAAATATGAAAACACATTTACTGTTTATTGGTGGAAGTAAAAATGAATTAAGTGAATTTCTCGAAGCGTTAGGAAAAGTGCCGGAAGATGATGGATTCAAATGTACCTATGCTATTACTGTTTCACAAAGTCTTGAAATGTTGAAGTATCTCGTGCCCGACCATATTTTATTGAATGATGTTAATTCAGAAGATGATTGTATGCAATTTATGTCTGTGATTACAATGCGCCCCAAACTGGATTCAGTGAAAATTCATTTGTATGGAGGAGACGAAGTGATTGCAAACAGACTGGGAATTCCAGGTTGTATCAGGAAAACGGAATCATTGGAAGCATTGACAACTCAATTAAGCTCTATTCTGGCCCAGGACCAAATTGCCAATTCTCTAATGGGAAATACTGAGGGCAACTAATGCCTATTTATTATTTTCCTTAAGAGGACAATGATGAGTTCACCCTTTTATGGGATGAGATGGAGAGATTTTATACTGTCCCTTTTTTGTCCCTATATAACTAAACTTGAAAAAGGGGCAATTGCGACTAATAGATGCATCAGGAATAGTAAACTTGCGATAATTTATTTGTATATGCAATATCATTTCGAAGATTATAGGTGATGCAACATTAAAACCTTATCTATAGGAATTCTACGATTTGCAGGTATAGCCAGCAGAGTTTTTATAATTAATCCGGGATTACTTAATCATTATAACAAAAATGTCGTGGAAGACAACGTGTTATTAAACTAGCTTCCAGATATTTGATTTTTCTACGGTTTATGAACGACCCGAAATTTCTGATTAGCCTCGGCGCAAGAATTAAAGAATTGCGTCTCAAAAAAGCAATGACCCAAAACGAACTGGCGATACAATGTAATTTTGAGAAGGCAAGTATGTCGCGCATCGAATCCGGTAAAACAAACATCACTGTTCTTACATTACGCAAGATCAGCAAAGCACTGGACGCAGAAATACACGAATTCTTCCGGGAGTAATAATCAGCACAAAAACCTTGATGTTTGATGTGAGTACTAAAGCTAATTATAGCTTTAGTGCTTGCGTTTAAAGTAGAATGTAAATAAATACAACGTCAGGCGTACAAATTGATAGGAAAGCCATTCAATTAATCTCTTCAATAGATTCTGTGAGCGGGAATGAGTTTCCGTGGTAATTCGAATACAATCATTTTCAATTAAACCACTTAATACTTCTTCTGTTTTTTTGGCGAATACTGTATCTCTCACATTAAGGTTTGTCTCAATGCTTGCATAAGCACTGATATCATTTATATTATAAGATCCCACTGTTGTCCATTCACTATCACAAACAGCAATCTTTCCGTGAAGAATATTAGGCTGGTATTCATACAGCTCAATTTTGTTCCTTAATAGCCAGCTATACAGATACCTTTCAGCAAATTTCGCGGTACGCACGTCAGACATGCCTGCTGCAACAACTTTTATGGTAACACCTCTTTTGGAAGCTAACGCTAACTGTTTTCGAATAACTCTTCCAGGGAGAAAATAACTACACAGGATGGTGATATTTGATTGAGCTGTCCGAAACATTTCAACATAGGTACCAGAGATCTCATTCTTTCCTCTCACCCAATCATTGCGGCACATACGGACTGCCGCAATCTCTGAATCATGGAATTTAAAATGAATGGTTTGCCGGGCACATGGGGTGGGGGCTAATTTAGCCGGATAGCCATACCAGGTTTTCCAGGATAATTCGCAGAGGTCTTCGGCAATTTCCCCTTCAACTAAAATTGCAAAGTCCAGCCATGCCTTTTTATCAGGCATGTCATTATATCTGTCTGTTATATTAATACCTCCAACAAGAGCATAGCGTGCATCTGCCACAATTACCTTGTGGTGCAATCTTCGGCCAAAATAAAAGTTCCTGCTTTTAAAAATTGGTTCAAAGAAACGGAATTGAACTCCTGCTTCTTTCAATTCTGCAATAAAATGGCGGGACAGGGAACTCGAAGCATATCCATCCACCAAAAGGTGTACATCTACTTTCCTTCGGGCTGCTTCTTTCAGTGCATTTCCAATCATTTTGCCTGTACTATCCTCCGTATAAATGTATGTTTGCAGATGAATACTTTGTCTGGCATTGGAGATCAGATCAAGCACACAATCAAAATAGGATTTACCTCCCCTGATCAGATTTACCTTATTCTGATCCGTATATTTTAGTTTGCGCTTCCTTCTTCCTGATAGCATATTAGTATTAAAAATAGGCTTTATCTGGCATTGATATACTTCCATAACCAACCTGATAGAGGTGGCTGGAGAAGAATATCGCCCGTTATTTCCTTGAAATAATATACATGAAACCTATCGTAACATATCAGGGAAAATAGGGAGCAACTCAAGAGATTAGGGGAGAACTGCAAAAGCATAGCATTGTTGAAACTGCATAATGGATCATTTCATATTGAATGCCCGATGGATGAGAGTCTTTACACTCGCTTTATCCCATTTGGCAAATCGTCCCCGCTGTACTACCAGTTTATTCTCCTTTGGGAAATTGAGATAGTAATGAAAGGCAAATCTTCCTCTGGGTTCCTGCCACCCAATCTCCTGGCCAAAGCGAAGATCGTTGAATACAATGGTATCTTTCCATTGTTCAGCTGTATAATAACCCTGAGAGAATAGTTTGAGCCGGGCAAGATCTCCTTTTTCAGGAAATGCAGAAAGAAGCTTTTCATTACGGGGAAAGTATTCAAATGCTATTGGCTTCTGTCCCTCAAAAACAGACCGGTATCCAACATAAAAACCACTATCATTTGCCGCTACCACAAACCATAACCAGTTATTCAATGGGGTAGGAGTAGTAAAATAATGGTTATAGGAAATTTTTTGCCGGTTTAAAGTGTGGTTGATAGCTGCATCTGTTGTTAGTTTATTAAAACCTGCATAGACAAGGTACAGTGTTGTCATACCTATGCCGAATAATCCCCACCATCTTCTCTTTTTACTATTCAGGTGTAGTACGATTAATACGAGAAAGGCTATCCCGGGCCAGATGGACAAGAAAGGGTCGGCAACATAAACAGCGTTGAATGAAACCCGGTAATGGCTAAATGGCTCCAGCCATCCTACGCCATAATTATTGAAAGCATCAAGGAAAATATGGATCAATAGCTGGATAAGCCAGAAAATGCTCCATTGTTGCCAGGTTACGCCAGAAAGTTTTTTGATTTTTATCAAAAAAAATGGCATCGCCACTGCTACCATACCTGCAAACAGAAAAGAGTGTGTAATGCCCCTGTGGGTAAGAAGACTATGGGTAGTATCCTGCCAGGTAGCAGCCAGGAAATCAATATCTGGAAAACTTTGTGCAATGGCTCCAACGAGAAGGGCTTTACGACCTACTTTCCTTCCTACACTAATTTCTCCAATACAGGCACCGAGAACGATATGGGTTATGGTGTCCATTCAGATTGGAAGTTAGGCCATTCCAACCTATTTGCTGCAGATCGAATCATCAAATTGAAAGCCCCAGGGCAATACAGTTTGCGATGATAACCAGATCTACCAATACACTTAAGAAAAAAACTGGAATTGTTATTTTGGTTGGCAAGGCAGCCAGATTCACTACCAGGCTCATTCCCATTGCCCCAATTATCAGTGGCCAAAAAACCAGGTTATTCCCGGCCAATATAACAAAAAGGATTGTTAGCGGAGTTAATATACATCCATGACCAGTCAGAGTTCCCGCCAGCCAGCCCATACGATACTCCTCCTGTTTCTGACACCAGTTGAAAAAGCGGCTGACAAGTCCTTTTTTTCTTTCGATATTATAATCGGTAACTGAATAAGCCGTCTGAATAGTTTTCATTCTCAAAAAGTTTAGGGCGTAAAATTGCCACGAATTCATAATCTGATCAATGACTGGGGTTACTTGCTCAAATGACCTGAAGAAGGCTGCTACCTGATGAAAGTCATTTCCATCTTCCACATTGGTCATACAATTAAGACTCCTGGTTATTTAAAATTGTATTGAGTATCTATACTGAATAAATTCAACAATAAGCCATGCTACTTGAGATTTCAAAAGACAGAACTATCCATGATATCCAGCAGGATTTTAATCTGCGATTTCCTTTCCTGAAACTGGAATTTTATAAACCAGCAGATTCAGCAGTAACAAAAAAGCATTTGCCCCACTACACTTTGTTAAGTGCTGCGGGATTAAAAACTGGAAATGCCGTTATGGAATTGGAGAATGGTATGTCTGTGGCCGAGCTGGAAAAGAAATTCAGGAATGAATATGGCCTGGATGTTCAGGTGTCTCGTAAATCAGGGCTCTTATGGCTGGAAACTACCATGACGGATAATTGGTCACTGGAGAAACAGAATGAACACGGTAGAGAGATATCTCTTACTCCCAAAATTTATCCTGATACAGAATAATCAGTAAAGCAGGTTCTTTAATTTTTCAATGTCTTCTATCCCTAATATGGATTTCATGCAACAGGTTGGTTTGTTGGTATGGATACTGATATAGTTGTTCCTTTCTCTAATTTACTTTTAACGGAAACTTCTCCCCCCATCAGGTCCAGGTAACGTTTAACTATAGTTAATCCCAGTCCCGTACCCTGGATATTCAGCGCATTAGCCCCTCTGAAAAAATTGGAGAATAAATGAGTGAGGTCTTCTTCAGCTATACCGATTCCCTGATCTGTAACACTGATTTCCACCCACTGATCCATTACTATGGTTGAAACAAATATTTCTTTTCCTTCGTTAGAGAATTTGATAGCATTAGTAATCAGGTTTATCAGTACGTTCTTTAATAATTTTTTATCGGCTGTAATAAATTTTTGGCATTTAAAACTGGTGCTGATCTGTTGTTTGTTCTTAAGCAATCCTCCTAATTCCTCTACCGTTTCAGTTACGAGGCCTTGCAGGTCAAATTCTACAGGATGGCTTTCCACTTTTCCTTCGTCCAGTTTTCCCAGGGAAAGGAAGTCTTCAAGGATATCATTCAGATGCTTCACGGAAGATTTGATCTTGTCTATATGTCGCTCCCTTTTATCCTGTTCATCTGCAGTAGTATACTTGCCTAGTAGAGAGGCAGAAGACAGCACAGTACTCAGCGGTGTCCGGAATTCATGGGAAGCCATGGAGACAAAACGGCTTTTGATCTCATTGAGCTGACGTTCTTTATCCAGGGCGCCGCTTAATTCAAACTGGGATTGTTCCAGCCGTTGCAACGCTTCCTTCAGGATTAGCGTGCGCTCTTCTACCTTTGCCTCCAGGTCTGCATTTAGTTTTCTTATTTCATTGCTGATACGTTCAAGTTCCTGCTGCTGGCGCAACATGCTATTCTCTATTTCCTTTCTTTTGGTAATATCAACAATAAAAGCAATTACAAAAAATTCAGTACCCAGATTGTAATGACTCAGGCTTACTTCAACGGGTAAATTCTGTCCATCTTTCCTTTTGCCATAAAGATCACGGCCATGGCCCATGACCCTGTTGGACGGGTGATGATAAAATCCTTTGCGCAGAGCTTCATGATGTGGTTTTGCACTGTCAGGGATCAATATTTCTATAGGGTTGCCTATTATTTCGCCACTATTATAGCCAAACATTCTTTCTGCCGCCGGATTAACTAAAACAATCCTGCCTTGTCCATTGCATAAGATTATCCCTTCCGTAGCATTTTCAAACAGGGATGTAAGGTGGGAGATATCCGCTGGTATTGTTTTCGTTCCGGGCATATATTTTTAGAATTAGGAAAGTAACAGCGGGATCAGTTTATTATATCAGGCTAATTGCCTTACCCTGCTTATTAAGTAGATCTGCAATGGTAGTTTCGGCCAGCACTGTATTCCATTCCCGTTTCAATATTTCAGCCTGTTTATGCAAAGAACATGGGTTGGCAGAACTACAGGTATGAAGACTGAGCACACACGCGTTTAATTTCTTTTGATCGCCGGATACCTCAACGATTTGAGATATTGGTGTACCCAAAGTTCTTTCATTTAAAGAGAACCCGCCAGACGGGCCGCGTGCAGAGTCTATGATACCGGATTTTACCAACCGCTTAAGGACCTTTCCCAAAAAATGCCTTGGAACATCCAGCTTCTCTGCGATCTCATCCAGAGAAACCTTCGATTTTCGAGTGCCCATTTCAGCCACATATAGGATGCCTCTCAGGGCATAGCCAAATGATTTAGAGAATACCATTCTCAAAAATATCTATGTGGTTTCTCAGACCACCTGATAAAGATCAGACGCTGCCTTGATGCTTGTCATGAAGAAGCAATACTGTCAGAAATACTTTTGGACCTAAATAGACAAGTATGTCCCGAATTCCAGGGACGCCTTTTTCTTAAACAAAAATATTTTGTATGAAAATTTTTTGGCAGGTATTGCAATGAATAGCTTTT
>CAMLGP010000032.1 GCA_946479535.1 uncultured Bacteroidota bacterium | reverse complement strand
GGTCAACAACTAAGGATTTGGAAAATTCGTTAATAAAGCTACATTTGCGGAAAATTTGGAAGAACCAACCACCTGACTAAACCTTATTTAAACTTTTTTTAGAACATGTTTTGGACCTTAGAATTGGCCTCATATCTGGAAGATGCACCGTGGCCTGCTACTAAAGATGAACTGATTGACTATTCAATCCGTTCCGGCGCGCCCATAGAGGTGGTAGAGAATTTACAGGAACTGGAAGACGAAGGAGATGTGTACGAAACAATCGAGGATATCTGGCCGGATTATCCTACACAGGACGACTTTCTATTCAATGAAGACGAATATTAAGAAGCTATTAGCCTTTAGGTATTAGTTTTTGGGCCTTAAAATATCAAAAGCCTCCACAACCGGAGGCTTTCTTATTTCATTATTAATTGAAATTACTTTATAAGGTCAATTAGCTAATGGCTAAAAGCTAGTAGCTTAGCTTCCCATTTTCTCAATTACCTTCTGTGTTACCCCTGTAAAGCTGAACCCTCCATCATGGAAAAGGTTTTGCATGGTTACCATACGGGTATAATCACTGAACATCATCACACAGAAATTGGCGCAATCCTCAGCTGAAGCATTACCCAGCGGGCTCATGGCTTCGGCATAGTTGATAAATCCGTCAAATCCTTTTACCCCGCTGCCAGCCGTTGTGCGGGTGGGCGATTGAGAAACTGTATTAACCCTTACTTTCTTCTTTTCTCCATAATAATAGCCAAACATGCGGGTAACGCTTTCCAGCAACGACTTGGCATCAGCCATTTCATTATAATCCGGAAACACCCTTTGGGCGGCAATATAGGTCAGCGCTACCACGCTGGCCCATTCATTCAAAGCATCCATATCCCAGGCAGTACGCAATACTTTGTGCAGGCTCATTGAGGAAATATCCAGGGTCTTCTGATTCCATTCATAATTCATTTCTGTATAATGTTTCCCCTTCCGAACGTTCACACCCATGCCAATGGAATGCAGTATAAAATCAATCTTTCCTCCAAAATGCTCCATGGATTTTGTAAAGAGGTTTTTCAGATCATCCATGCTGGTAACATCAGCAGGTATTACCGGCGCATTTCCACAGATCTCAGACAGTTTATTGATCTCCCCCATACGTAATGCCACCGGAGCATTGGAAAGAACTATCTGTGCTCCTTCTTCATAACATTGCAATGCGGTCTTCCATGCAATGGATTTTTCATCCAGCGCACCAAATATGATCCCTTTTTTTCCTTTCAACAGGTTATTGCCCATTTCAATTGGTTTTGTAGTATTAAAAATAAGGCTTTTAGTTTGCCACCATTTCGCGTGCATTCTCCAAGGCTGCTGCAGTTGGCTTTTCTCCACTGAGCATTTTGGCGATGGCTGTAATTCGTTCTTCGTTTGTGAGCTGACGGATATTGGTCTTTACCGCATCCTTCACAATCTCCTTGTACACAAAGAAATGAGCATCCGCCTTTCCGGCAATCTGTGGCTGGTGTGTAATAGAGATTACCTGCCGCTTTTGCGCCAGTTCTTTCATGATCACACCCACCTGCCTGGCTGCTTCACCGGAAATACCCGTATCAATTTCATCAAATATGAGTGTTGGAAGGTCAATGGATTGTGCAACCAGTGATTTAACTGAAAGCATTAACCGGCTCAATTCACCACCACTGGCTACTTTTCGCACAGGAAGGAATTGTCCACTCTTGTTGGCATCAAAGAGAAACTCTACGGAATCACTCCCGAATGCATTCAATTCAGTAGGCTTTATATCCACTTTCAATAACGCATTTGGCATTCCTACCTGGGCAAGTAATTTATTAACCTTTGTTTCCAGAGGCTTTACCTGTTTATGCCTTGCGGCTGAAAGAACAGCTGCCTGCTTTTTGGCAACGTCTAGCAGTTTGCCTTCCTCTTTTTCTTTTTGGCTGATGGTTTCATCAATATTCAAAACTGCCTGCAGTTTCTTTTCCAACTCCTGCTGGATCATCAATAACTCCCTGGTAGATTGAACCCCATGCTTTTTCTGCAGTTTATAGCCAAGCGAGAGGCGCTCATTCAACTGCTCAATCTTTTCGGGAGAAAAATTAATATGATCACTTATATGTTCCAGTTCACCGGCAATATCCTGGAGTTCCACATGCGCTGATTGAAGCCGGCTGATCAATGATGGAAGAGAAGGATGGAACGATGCCCAGTTTGAAAGCTGGTTGCAAACCGATCTTAATTGCTGTACCACGGGGGATTCACTTTCCTGTAATTCATAATTCACAGCATTCAGTGCATTCTTGATACCCTCTGCATTGCTCAGGATCTTCAGTTCCCCATCAATTCCCTCCAGTTCGTTTTCTTTAAACCCGGCTTCTTCCAGTTCGGAATATTGAAATTTATTATAATCGTATTCCTTATCAAAGATCAGTTTCTGGTCCTTTAATTCCTGCAGCTCCTTTTTGACGCCCTGCCACTGTTCAAATGCCCGCTGGTATTGAAAAAGCTGGTCAAACTGGCCAGCCAGCGCATCCATTACCTGGCGTTGGAAATCGTTTTTGCCAATTACCAGGGTATCAAACTGCTGATGTAGATCAACCAGCAAACCACTCAGTTCATTTAATTGGGAAAGTGTAACAGGAGTATCATTTACAAATGCACGGGATTTGCCGTTGGTGCCAATCTCTCTTCTCACTACCAGTTCATCCTGCTCATCCAGTTCATTGTTCCGCAGGAAGGTAAAAACATCTTTCTTTTTACCCGTTTCAAATACGCCCTCTACCACGCATTTCTTTTCCTTGTTCACCAGTACCGAGCTATCGGCTCTTTCGCCCAGGATGAGGCCCAGAGCCCCTACAATGATGGATTTACCGGCACCCGTCTCACCAGTAATAATATTCAGCCTGCCTGAAAAGTTGATCTCAAGAGAATCAATGATGGCGTAATTCTGTATGGAAAGGCGCTGAAGCATCTGGGCTGCAAATTAAAGGCAAATCTCAAATCCCGATAGCTATCGGGAAATAAATTTAAAAGGCGATCAATATGCTGATCGCCTTTCAAATTTATTTCGAATTTTCTTAATTCCTGTATTGCCTTATTTAGTCTCTACATTATTAGACAGTTCTTCATCCACAAGGATACGTCCGCAGTTCTCACATACCATCACTTTCTTGTGCTGTTTGATCTCACTTTGTTTTTGCGGGGGAATATAATAGAAGCAACCACCGCAGGCATCTCTTTCAACAGGAACAACGGCCAGGCCATTACGATAGCTGGACCGGATCTTTTCATAGCTTACCAGCAGGCGTGGATCCACGTGCTGTTTTGCTTCTGATGCCAGTTTATTATAATGCTTCTCTTCTTTTTCGTTAGCAGCAATGATCTTTTCAAGTTCACCTTTTTTGGTAGCCAGCACACCTTCTTTCACCGCAATATTCTTCTTTGCTTTTTCCAGAGCTACTGCTTTTTCAGCAATCTCTTCGGTAGCATCCTTTATATGTTTTTCAGCCAGTTTAACTTCCAGTTGCTGCATTTCAACTTCTTTGTTGATAGCTTCAAACTCACGGTTATTCTTAACGTTACCGCTCTGCTTTTCATATTTTTTGATCAGTGCCTGTGCTTCCTTGATGGCTTCTTTGCGTTGCTCAATAAAATCAGTAACACCATTGATCTCTTCCTCAATGCGAAGCTGACGGGAATGCAAACCCTGGATCTCATCTTCCAAATCAGCTACTTCCATTGGAAGTTCACCTTTCAGGATTTTGATTTCATCAAGTTTACTTTCGATTTGTTGGAGGGTAACTAAAGCAGTGAGTTTTTCTTCAACAGAAAATTCTTTTACTTGTGCCATTTTTATTTGAAGTTTAAGCGCTTAGAAGTAATTGACGGGATTTGTCATTACCCCTGTTTTCAGGACGGCAAAGGTAGGAAATTTTTGCTCTAAATATTCAGCCAGAAGGTCAATCGTGAACTGTTCGCTCTCATAATGGCCAATATCCACTATAAGAAGCCTTCCATTTGCATCAAAAAACTCGTGGTACTTCATGTCTGCTGTTACATAGACATCCGCCTCTATCCCTAATGCCTTGGAAACGAGGAAACTACCTGAACCGCCGCAAAGTGCCACCTTTTTGATCATTTTTCCGGTCAACGGGCTATGCCGCACCATCTTTAACCTGAAAACAGATTTGAGATGGGTCAAAAAGGCCTTTTCTTCCATCGGTCTGGACAATTCTCCTACCAGTCCGCTGCCGGTGCCCTGGTAACGGTTGTCCAGAGATACAATGTCATAGGCCACTTCCTCGTAAGGATGCGCCGCAATCATTGCCTTTACAAGGGAACCTTCCAGATGGGCTGGAAATATCACTTCAATCTTCACTTCTTTTTCCTGGTGCTGTTCTCCAATCTTCCCTACATAAGGATCGGTACCTGTACCTGCTTTGAAAGTGCCCATACCTTCAACTGTAAAACTGCATTCACTATAGTTGCCGATAAATCCTCCCCCTGCATTGAATATTGCCTGCCTCACCTCCTCTGCTTTATCAACTGGCACAAAAGTGAACAGCTTTTTTAATGTGGAGGATTTCGGAGAAAGAACAGCAAGGTTTTGTAATCCAATTAAGGATGCCATTTTCCCACTTACTCCATTCAGTACATTATCAAGATTGGTATGAATGGCATATATGGCGATATCATTCTTGATAGCTGTGATCACAGCCTTTTCCACATAATTCTTTCCGTTGATCTTCTTAAGTCCTGAAAAGATAATTGGATGGTGCGCTACTATCAGATTACATTTTTTCCGGATCGCTTCATTGATGACTTCCTCTGTTGCATCCAGAGTACAGATAATTCCACTACAGTCCCATTCAGGATCTCCTGTGATCAATCCTGCATTATCATAAGATTCCTGCAAACTAGGATGGGCCAATAACTCAAGAAAACCTATTATTACGGAAATTTGCATTGTGGATTAATGTGGTGGAAAGATAATTAAAAGGAATTAGTTTCGGATTGACCATAACCAGCCAATAATGTGGAACCAGCACTCACCTCAGAAATCAAACCGCTATCAGCAGGCCAAAAATTTCTGGAATAAACAACGTTCCAATCGCAGAATAATACGCGCAGCCTTATTTGTGCTGATTGGAGTATTATCAGCCGGTTTTGGATTAAAGGGGTTTTTAATGCCCAATCATTTTATAGATGGTGGAGTAACCGGTATTTCACTTTTAATAAATGCAAAGACCCGTATTCCATTAGGGCTTTCAATCATTATATTGAATATTCCATTCCTTTTTATTGGTCTCAAACAGATTGGCAAATGGTTTAGTATAACCAGTATTATAGCCATCAGTTTGCTGGCCCTCGCAGTGGCAGTCATTCCTTATCCTGTTGTTACCAATGATAAATTGCTGGTTTCCGTTTTTGGCGGATTCTTTCTCGGACTTGGAGTAGGGCTCACCATTAGAGGTGGTGGTGTAATTGATGGAACGGAAGTTCTGGCCATATCGCTTAGTCGTACCAGTTCCCTTACTGTTGGAGATTTTATCCTTGTCTTTAATGTGATCATATTTTCGGTAGCTGCATGGCTGCTTTCTGTTGAAGTGGCCCTTTATGCCATACTAACTTACCTGGCTGCCTCCAAAACCGTTGATTTTATTTTGGAAGGTGTTGAAGAGTTTACAGGCGTAACCATTATCTCCCATAAGAATGAAGAGATCGGCCAGTTTATACGTAACCAGATGGGAAGGGGTCTCACTGTGTATTCGGGCAAAAAAGGATTCGGAAAAAGAGGCGAGACCGATGTGCCCAATGATATACTTTTTACGGTTGTTACCCGTCTTGAGATCAGCCGGTTGAATAATGAAATTGACAGGATCGATCCTACCGCTTTTGTTGTTATGCACAGCATCAGGGATACAAAAGGCGGAATGGTGAAGAAAAAGCCTCTTATGCACCACTAGTATTAAGTACCAAATAGTTAATAATTTTTAGTCTCCCTATATTGCTACAATTCTGTTATCCTTCGGTCATCCTTCGGTTATTGTTCGATTCTCTTTCGGTTCTGGATGTATTTTCCTTTCGTTTCTCAGGCTAATCCCAGCTCTTTAACCCTGGAACGGGTCCCAAATCCCCCCACTAACCAATATTCGGACTTAAATAAACTGCTATTTCTGTTCATCGCCCACCGAACCCCATAAGTAGGATGACCAATATTAACCCTGAATTAAATTGACCATCCCCATACAAACAGATATTAGGTTATGTTATAAGAAACCCTAACTTTACCCCGATGCTTGTCCGCCCTTTGGCAGCTTTATCGTAATCTTTAAATCAACTAAGTAATTATGCTGAAACGAACCAAAGGCCGTTTCCTGCTGACTCTATTGGTTATTACCGGCATGGCAGGAACGCTGAAAGACTCCACTCTCACGCCCCTGGAAAGAAAATTTGCCCTCACTGAATTAAAGGATACCAAAACTGATGTACTGAAATCTTTAAAGGGACTTTCAGAAGCTCAGCTTGACTATAAGATCTCACCGGAAAGGTGGAGCATTAGAGAATGTTTTTATCATATTACTCTCTCTGAAAAAGCACTATGGAATCAGTTAAATGATGCCATGATGGAATCTCCAAAACCTGAAGAACGAAGTGAAATAAAAGTGAGTGATGATGATATTGTTAAAATGGTGGAAGACCGTAGTCATAAGGTAAAGACAATTGATCCACTGCAACCCAGTCAGGCCAACTGGAAAGATATCAATGAAGCAATGATCGCATTTAAGGCTGCCAGGGCTGAACATATCAAATATGCCAAATCCACCACTGAAGACCTCCGCAACCATATCATTCAGCTTCCATTTGGAAAGGCTGATGCTTACCAGTTTATGCTCTTTGTTGCTGCCCATTCTGCCAGGCACCTCCAACAGATCAATGAGGTAAAGCAGGATCCTGGTTTTCCAAAAAAGTAATAAGAATCCAATCATAAGTGAAAGGGGTCTGGATGAATTTCTCCAGCCCCTTTCACTTAATAGCCCTAACCCCCTTGAAACCTGATCTTTAGCTAACGCAATTGTACGCTTGCACGGGTGATTCCAAACGTTTATTTTGTGTTTAATTATAATATCTTATGAAACCAGTTCTCGTATCCCTCGCACTTGTGCTCCTGCTGTCTGGCTGCAAGAAGGCCATTGAGGAAAAACAGAAGGACCTCATTATTCAGGCCATGGTAAATGGGCAATGGCAGATCACCAACTTCGTTCATAACGGTCAAACCATAACGGATGATTTTAATGGCTATAAGTTCCAGTACTATAGCAATAAGACTGTTGATGCCATTAAGATAGGACTGGTTGAAAAAACAGGTACTTGGGATGGCGATGCGGCGAGCATGACTACCTGGGCCAATTTTGATGCTGGTGCTCCCCTGAACCTGATCAATGGAAGCTGGCATATCGATAATAGCTCCTGGACCTTTGTTATAGCCTCACAAACCGTTGGGTCTGAAACCAAGACGATGCGTCTGGACAAATTATAATTCATCCCAATATATTGTCAGTTTATTGTCCTACATTCACAGGCTGATCAGATTCCCAAACCTTTGACACCGGTAGGGGAATTTTTTTTTATAATAGTACCTCCGTACGGCCTGAAACCTGCCTTTAAGGAATACTTTTTGCAGCAGCCCGGACGTTAGGACATAAATCAAATCAACGCCTGGCACAACCGAACAATACTAATCCAAAGAAGACCCTGTTATCGTTTATTTTCATCGTCTTCTGCACTGCTTTCACATTTGGCCAAAACCCTGTTGGAAACTTCACGGCTAATGTTACTTCAGGCTGTGCTCCCCTAAGCGTTACTTTCACAGATCAATCTACCGGCAATCCTACTGCCTGGAATTGGGAATTCAGTAATGGCACCCTGTCCAGTGTTCAAAACCCCATTGTAACTTTTAGCAATCCGGGAACCTATAGTGTAAAGCTGGTAGTTCAAAATGCTACCGGAATTGCAGAGGTTGTCAGAACTAACTATATAACCGTATTTCCTTCTCCAGCAGCATCCTTTACAGCTAACCACACCCTTGGCTGTCTACCGGCAACGATAGACTTTTCTGATCTTTCAACTCCTGGGGCCGGTGGAAATATTACAAGTTGGGAATGGGATTTTGGGGACGGGGGAACATCAACGCAGCAGAATCCCTCGCATCAATTTGACAATATTGGTAATTTTAGTATCACCCTGACCGTTACAAGCAGCACGGGTTGCAAAAGCACCACTACTGCAGGCAACTATATTCGAGTTGTAGGGGGAGTAACAACAGATTTCAATTTTTCTGATCCAACTACCTGTCGCGCTCCTTTCAATGTAAATTTCACCAATTTATCTGATGGTCCGGGAACCATCACCTATAATTGGGATTTTGGAAACAGCACTACTTCTACCGCTGCTAATCCAACCGCTACGTATGCAGCACCCGGCACCTATACAATAACCCTGAATGCAGTTAGTGATCTTGGATGTACGGGATCTCAAACAAAAACAATCACCATCAATCCAACAACAACTGATTTTACTGTACCGCCTAATATCTGTCTTAATCAACCGGTATCGTTTGTAAATACTTCAGCACCCGCTCCTGTTACATCAACCTGGAATTTTGGAGATGGAACGGGGACTTCGCAAATTAATCCAGTTAAAACCTATCTCACGCCTGGCCCCTATACCATAAAACTTATTAACCAATATGTTGGTTGTATTGATTCACAATTCCACAATGTAACAGTTGCGGACAAACCCGTTATTGCTTTTACAGCACCAGACACCGCCAACTGCCAGGCACCTTTTACTGTGAATTTTATGGATCAAACCCCTGGAGCTACCTCATGGCTTTGGAATTTTGGCGATGGAACAACCAGCACTCAAAAAGATCCCTCTCACACATATACTACCACAGGAGATTTTAATGTATCCCTGACTGTTACAACCGGTACCGGCTGTACAAATACATTAGTGAAATCTCCGTATGTACTGATACGCCCTACCACCATTCAGGTAGATGCGCCTGTTGGAGATTGTGCTCCTTTTTCCTACAATCCGGTTCCCCTTATCACTACAGTTGATCCTATTGTAACATATTCATGGACCTTTGGAGATGGAGGAACCAGCACTGCTCCGAATCCTTCTCATCTTTATAATACTCCCGGCGCTTACGATATCTCAGTAACCTTAACAACCCAGAGTGGCTGTACAGTAACAAGGAACTTCCCTGGCGGTGTAAGAGTGGGCACCCCGGGCATTCCAGCTTTCACTCCAGCCAATATATCAACTTGTGCATCGGACGTTGTAAGTTTTATGGATGGTTCAACACTTACTCCTGGATATGATCATCTATGGCTTTGGGATTTTGATGATGGTGAAACTTCAGCTGAACAGAATCCAATACATCAGTTCCAGGATACAGGAAGTAGAGTTGTCAAACTTACAATATTCAATAACCTGTGTAAGTCTTCAATCACGCATGTTATAGATGTAAGGCCACCAATTGCCCGTTTTGATTATGTGGTTGATTGTACAACCGGTCTGGTTACTTTTATAAATAAAAGTATTGTTGATGATAATTTGTTACCATTGACCTATGCATGGGATTTTGGACCTGGAATACCAACATCTTCCCTCCCAACTCCCACACCAGTTAATTTGCCACCAGGCACTCACACTGTTACTTTAACGGTCACTAATGGAGCATGTACCTATTTAGTGAGCCACGATATAACAATTGCAGCGGAAGCAGCCACATTTGATTTCAGCAAAAATCCTGTATGTAAGAATGATCCGTTTACGTTGACCTCAACAAATACTAATCCCCAAAACATTAAATCTTATAAATGGGTAATTGGCACAGATACAATTCCTGTTACCGGGCAAACTGTCAATTATAATTTGCCAAATGTTGGCACGTATGATGTCACTTCTGTTCTTTTTGATCTTAATGGTTGCGTAAGCAAATCCACACAGCAGATAACGGTAAATGGACCCGTTGCCAACTTTACCAGCATTGCACCTGGTGCATGCTATGGCAAACAGTTCGGGTTTACTGATAATTCCACTCCCGCGGCTGGTATCAAGAACTGGATCTTTGATTATGGTGATGGAATAAAAGATACATTAAATGGTGGCCCTTTTACACATACTTACAACTTATTAGGTGCCTTTAATGTGTCATTAACAGTAGTTGACGGAGCTGGCTGTAAAGACGCTTATACATTACCCGGCCAGATAATTGTAACAAATCCCGTAGTTGGTTTCAGGGCAGATACATTTTACTGCCCACAAGCCCCTTTGCAATTTGTAGATACTTCTTCCGGCGTAGGACTTAATTATTTATGGACTTTTGGAGATGGAAATTCATCCACACTTCAAAACCCCACCAATTCTTATCCCGTAGGAGATGCTGATTATACTGTAAAACTCAAGATCACTGATATCAATGGTTGCAGTGATTCTGTTACAAAAGCAAATTATATCAGGATACGTTTTCCAAAGGCTGCTTTTGAAATTACAGACACCACTACTATTTGTCCTCCATTAAAAACAGGTTTCCTGTTCCAGGGAAAAGATTACGAATCATGGATATGGGATTTTGGAGATGGAGGATCATCTACAGTACAAAGCCCTTCACACTTTTATAGTGCATTTGGAAGTTTTCAACCCACCCTTATCCTTACAGGGCCAGGAGGCTGCACTCATTCAGCAAGTGCGAGTGTATCTGTGTATAACCCCAACGCCGCGCAGATAAATTATGGTCCCATCACAAGCGCGTGTAATTCACTGAATGTAGATTTCAATGTAACTCTGCCGCCAGGATTCAAATTCTATTTTGGGTTCGGTGATGGAACACTTGATTCTTCAGGCCGGACCACTTTTAGTCATTTTTATCCAAGGCCAAGTTTCAATCAGCCATTGATGCTGATCTTTGACACGGCCCAGGGTTGCCAAAGTGTAGTGGTGGGAAATCCCCGCATTGATGTATTGGGCGCAATACCCTTATTTGGAAAGGATAAAGAAGAGTTCTGCGACCAGGGCACGGTTCAGTTCAAGGATTTCACCACCAAGAATGAAGCAATTCAAACTACTATATGGGATTTTGGAGATGGCACTACTTCAGGCGCAACGGATCCTTCTCATTCATTTAGCCAACCCGGCTTATATCCGGTAACGCTAACAATTACTACGGTCAGCAATTGCACAAGTTCTTTTAAAGATACAGTACTTGTATACCGTACACCGGCCCCTTCAATCCTCAGCCGTGATACCATTTGTTTAAACAGTACCGAACCATTCACTGCTATTCTGGCTCAAACTGATTCCCTTATCAATTACCAGTGGACATTCGGTAAT
>CAMLGP010000031.1 GCA_946479535.1 uncultured Bacteroidota bacterium | reverse complement strand
AATACCGGTATTTTCAATTCATGTCTCACGGTGTTGATCGTTTCCCCATAGAAGAAATCTTTTATCCCGCTATGACCATGCGCTCCGATAACCAGCATATCTGCTCCAGATTCTTTTACCAATCGAACAATTTCTTTTGCCCTGCTGCCAAAACCTACTTTTGCTTCTACATCAAATCCTCTTTCCCGTAATTGTTGTGCATAGGAGTGCAGGTGCTCTTTATCTTTTTCCGTTTCCAGGTCATCACTTTCATATTCATAAATACGTGCAGGCACGCTCTCTACCACATGAAGCAGAATAAATTTTGAAGAATTGCTTCCCTGTCCCAGTGCATGCGATAGTAATTTTTGATCATTTTCACTGAAATCGAGCGCCACAGCCACCGAAGAATAGCTGGGTGTAGTAAGTGTTTGTAAGGCAGTTGCTTCCGGATGCATTTGTACCAACACATTTTTCCATTTTCTCTTAATAAGAGGGTAGAGGACAGAAACGATAAGCAAAAGCACATAACCGATACCACCTGCAATGATCACAATTTTCCAGAATATATTATGGGAGCTCTTAAAATAATCTGCCGCCTGCTCACTCACCATTCTCAGATTTAGATATACCAGTACAGCAGTGATTAGCCATGCAAGAATCTGTACCAGAAGTTTTATCGCAAAAATCCCCATAGTTTTTTTATCACTCACGAAATGTATTAGTGGAATGATTGCAAATCCCAACTGAAGACTCAATATAACCTGGCTTAATATAAGAAGGCTCTCGATATTGTCTTCTCCATTTATCAATATCACAATTACTGCCGGAATGATGGCGATAAGCCGGGTGAGCAATCTTCTCATCCAGGGATTAATGCGAAGCCGCAGGTATCCTTCCATCACAATCTGACCAGCCAGTGTTCCGGTTACTGTTGAGCTTTGTCCGGCAGCAATTAATGCCACAGCAAACAGAATGGGAGCCAGGCTTGTTCCCAACAATTTATCTAACAGGTGGTGGGCATCTTTTATATCGGCAATATCATTTCTTCCGGTTTTAAAAAATACAGCAGCTGCGAGTACAAGAATGGCAGCATTTACCAGAAATGCAAGATTTAAGGCAACAGTTGTATCAATAAAATTCAGTTTCAATGCACGTTTTATTCCTTCTTTGGTGCGTTTGATCTTTCTTGTTTGTACCAGTGCTGAGTGCAGGTAAAGATTATGGGGCATTACAGTGGCACCAATAATTCCTATTGCGATATAAAGCGCTTCCTTCCCGGGAATATTGGGAACAAAACCTTTTATCACTTCTCCCATTTCCGGCTTTGCCAAAATAATTTCAACCAGAAAAGACATGCCAATGATAAATACCAATCCAATTATGAATACTTCCATTTTTCGCATTCCCAGTCTTTGCAGCAATAACAGCAGGAAAGTATCAAGTACTGTGATCAACACGCCCCAGATCAATGGCAATCCTGTCAACAATTGAATACCGATCGCCATTCCCAAAACTTCTGCAAGGTCGCAGGCTGCAATAGCTATTTCTGCCAGCACATATAAAACAAAATTGATACTGCGTGGATAGGTTTCCCGGTTAGCCTGGGCAAGGTCTCTTCTTCTTACAATTCCCAACCTTGCTGAAAGACTTTGTAGCAATAAAGCCATCAGGTTGCTCATTAACAAAACCCAGATCAATGAATAGCCAAATTTGCTACCTCCTGCAAGATCTGTAGCCCAGTTTCCTGGATCCATATAACCCACACTTACCAGGTAGGCGGGACCAAAGAAAGCCAGTATTCGCCTCCACAAAGAACGGTGATGGGTGGTGGTATCGATGCTCTCGTGTACCTCGCTCAGGGAAATGTCTGCGTGTGTATCAATTCTCATACTTCACAAATATGTTTTTCGCCAGGTCCCAACTGATATGGGTAGGTGGCTGTTGTTTCACCTTAATTTCCATGGATAGGTCAAAACTGAATTTCTTTATTACTTCCAGTCGCGTACCAATCCCAATTTTTTTATGTCCTAATAATTCAAGCATTTCGCTTGATTGATCACTTACATGACCTACAACAGTAAGTTTATTGATGGGAACATCGGTAAGGCAAACCTGTTTTGTGCTCTCAATTTTGCCATTGCTGTCAGGAATAGGATCACCATGAGGATCAAATCTTGGAAAATCCAGGAATTCATCCAGTTTATCAATCAGTTTTTTGCTGCTTACATGTTCAAGGTCCTCTGCTACTTCGTGTACTTCATCCCAATTGAATTTTAATTTCTCAGCCAGGAAAAATTCCCAAAGTCGGTGACGCCGGATAATTAGAAGAGCTACACGGCTGCCTTCAGCTGTTAGTCTGAACCCTTTGTATGCCTTGTAATGCACCAGTTTTTTCGTCTTTAATTTTTTCATCATATCAGTCACCGATGCCGGCCTTGTTTGCAATTCAGCCGAAAGCTCATTGGTGGTTACTGTTCCATCCTTCTGCAGGTGGAAGATCGCTTTGATATAATTCTCTTCACTGGTAGAGTAGTTCAGCACAGCTAAAATTATTTTTAGACAAACCTAAAAAATTTTTACGAGAAATCAAAATAACAGGTGTAAGTCTCTTTGCATTTTCAAATAAAATTAACTGCCCAATTACCGGCTGAATCGCTTAATTTGCCGGTCCAACTAAGTTAAAAATGAGGGTTTTTAGGACGTACTGTTTGGTCATTATCACAGCACTGGCCGTCTTCGCCTGTAAATCAAAAAAAGTCTCTCTTTCCGGAGAGGACCCGGTAGAAGTGGCTGATTTCCTTGATTTTTTTCCGCAAGTCAAACTGCCTTATCGTTTTGCTGACACTTCACTGACGAAAAAAAACAATGATTCACTGCTGATCAGCCATAAAGTATTTTCCCAATTTGTTCCTGACTCCATAATAACACGCGCGTTTCCTAAAAACGCCAAGCTAAAAATATATCCTATGGCCAGGATCAAGGCCGCCAAAACAAAAGAGACCTATCTCTTCGCAAAGGTTACAAGTGGAGATAAACAAGCGGTTTTTGCACTTGGCTTTAACAAGGATGATGAATTTATTGATGGTATTCCCATCCTGCAGCCAGATAATTCTTCCGCTACTACACAAACTGCCGACATTGATACCCGCTTTGTACTGTCAAGCAAAGTTACCCGCAGGAACAAAGACGGGAGCACCAGTGATGGAAGCGATCAGTATGTACTCAACAATGATGCAGGTTTTACCCTGATCCTTACGGAATCTCTGGAAGATAAGGTAACTGAACTGATCAATCCGATCGATACATTTTCCCACAAACAGAAGTTTACAGCTGATTATGGCAGTGGTGCAATGAACCTGGTGTCCTTCCGCGATGGAAGAAAAGCCGATCGCATGCGATTCTTTATACATTTTGAAAAGAATAAAGGCGAGTGCATAGGAGAACTGAAAGGCGTGGCGCGTATGGTTACAAATACCATGGCTGAATATCATGAAGCGGGTGATCCTTGTGGGCTCCAGTTCAATTTTTCTTCTTCCTCCGTCACTATAAAAGAAGTTGGTGGCTGCGGTGCACGCAGGGGTTTGCGCTGTTCTTTTAATGGCTCTTATCCCAGAAAGAAGGAAGCCAAACCTAAAGCGGTGATGAAGGCAAAGAAAAAATAACAGACAGCAAATCAGGTATTATAAAATATCTGTACAATCGATTATCTTGCGCCTTCGTGTAAATTAAACACATTATGAGTTTTACGAATTATCAGGTCCCGTACACTATTGATCCCAATTATTCCAAACGCGTAGCTTATTTCTCGATGGAATTTGCCATCCACCAGCCCCTGAAAATATACAGCGGTGGTCTTGGCTTTCTTGCCGGTTCTCATTTGCGCAGTGCTTATGAACTTGGACAGAACATGGTGTCTATCGGCATTCTCTGGAAATATGGATATTATGATCAGGAAAGAAACCAGGACCAGACACTGGAAGTCACCTGGAATGAAAAACAATATGGATTCCTGGAAGATACCGGAATCCGTTATCAGATCAACGTACATGAGCATCCGGTTTGGGTAAAGGTCTATTACCTCAATCCTCAAACATTTAAATCTGCACCGCTTTTCCTGCTCAGCACAGATGTGCCTGAGAATGATTATGTGTCACAAACCATTACCCATCGTCTTTATGATGCCAATGTGGCTACCAAGGTGGCGCAGTTTATTTTGCTGGGTGTGGGTGGTGCCAAACTGCTGGATATAATCGGTTTTAATCCTGAACTCTATCATTTGAATGAAGCACATGGATTACCTGCAGCATTCTACCTCTATAATAAATTCAACCGCAAGCCGGAAGAAGTCAGGAAAAGACTGGTGTTTACCACTCATACTCCGGAAGAAGCAGGGAATGAAAAGCATGATATCTACCTCTGCCATAAAATGAGTTATTTCTGCGGACTAAGTGTTGATGAGGTTAAGAAACTGACCGGCATCCAGGATGATGCATTCAATCACTCACTGGTGGCTTTGCGTTTTGCACATATTGCCAATGGTGTTTCGCAATTACACGGTAGAGTGGCCAGGGCAATGTGGGCAAAATATGACGGCATCTGCCCGATCATATCCATTACAAATGCCCAGAACTATACCTATTGGGCAGATAAACAGTTATACCGTTTTAAAGAGGCAGTTGATGATTATGGAATTGATGATCGAAAAAAATACCTGAAACGCAGGGCATTTGAAATTGTAGCCGATCAAACAGGCAAGTTGTACAACCCGGATATATTTACAATTGTCTGGGCACGCAGATTTGCAGGATATAAAAGAGCAGGTCTTATTGCTTCTGATGAAAAGAGATTTGAAAAACTTCTTACTAACAAAAAATATCCTGTTCAGATCATCTGGGCGGGTAAACCGTATCCTGTTGACCATCCGGCTATCAGTGAATTCAATGAACTGGTGCATTTAAGCAAGCGCTATAAAAATGTGGCAGTAGTGATCGGATACGAACTTACACTGTCCAAAAGATTGAAACAGGCTGCAGATTGCTGGCTCAATAATCCACGCGTACCTCGTGAAGCGTCTGGAACCAGCGGGATGACCGCAGCCATGAATGGCGCTATTAATTTTTCTACTGATGACGGCTGGATACCTGAATTCATCAATCATGGACATAACGGATTTGTTGTTCCCAAAGCAGATTATGCAAATATGTCTGTGCACGATCAGGATATGTATGACCTGAATTGCCTTTATGAGATACTGGAAAAAGAGATACTCCCTCTCTATTATGAGAATTATGCTACCTGGCGGCAGGTAATGAAGAACAGCATGCAGGACGTTCGCTTCCAGTTTGAGAGCAATAGAATGGCGCATGAGTATTATACGCTTCTCTATAAATAGTTAGAACATTTATGGAACCTGAAAAACAGGAAGATTTATTTGAGATCAAACTAACAGAGGATGGTCGAAATTATATTATAAAAACGGCCAAAATCGCGGGAGGCACCCTTATAATCGCCATCCTTAGTTCGGCTCTGTCAATAATTGCCACAATATATCGAATAATCAGATTCTCCTCGGGTCCATATGCTTTTTATAACACTAGAATTATCACTACAGATATTTTTACAATAAGCATAATGGTCCTCAATATTTTTGCAATAATTAAATACTGGACATTTATTATTTATTTGAGAAAAGGTATTGCAGATGTTAATGAAACTCAGTTCAATCAGTCATTTAAACACTTATATAGCAATATACGATTCCTGCTGGTGGTGGCCATTCTGAATCTTATGACTCTTCTGATCTTTTTTGTTCAGTCACAAATGTAAAAAGGACTCCGTCATTTTATCTATCGTTTTACCATTTTGATAGAAACTCACCAGTTTTGTAATGACTGATTCCACAATTGCATCAGGACAGGATGCACCGCTTGTAATTAGGACTTTTACGGGTTGCTTTTTGGGAAGGAAATCTGGGGTCAAATGTTCCTGGTGAGTGTGAAAATTATAAGCAAGGATCGCTTTTTCAGAGATAATTTTCTCTTCATTATTGATAAAATAGGTCGGCAGTTTCTCTTCGCATAATTCCACCAGGTGAGAGGTGTTGGATGAATTGTATCCGCCTACTACAATGGCCAGATCTGCATCTGTGCCCAGCATTCCCGTTACCGCTGTCTGGTTATCATTAGTTGCATAACAAAGCGTATCACGCGTATCTGCAAATCTTTCACTGGTACTGGCAGGGGTCAACTGATACCTATCAATCATTACTTTCTTAAGATAATCAGCGATCGCCTGTGTATCGCTGGCAAGCATAGTGGTTTGATTAACTACACCAATACGTTCAAGGTCTTTGTTAATATCAAACCCTTCTGAATATTGCCCTTTGAAATCTTCGTAAAACTGTTCAGCTTTTTTTTCTCCGGTAATATACTTTGCCAGTTCTACTGTCTGCTGCATATCCTTTACAACTACGGAAGGAGTATTTTTTGCTGCATGGGAGAAAGTGGCCCTTGTTTCTTCATGATTGGGCTTCCCATGGATCACCACGCTGTAATTTTTCTGCCCAATCTGCTCACTTCTGTTCCATACTTTTTCAACAAAGGGGCACGTAGTATTATATTTTTCCGTGGGAATACCAATATTATTTAATTTCTCTTCAATAGCCAGGGTAGTCCCAAATGCCGGGATCAATACAACATCATCCACCTTCAATTCCTCAAATGGAATGAGCTGTTTGCCATAAGTATCCTGCAAAAAAGTTACACCATGAGCCTGCAGGTCTGCATTAACCTGTGGGTTGTGGATCATTTCACTTAACAGGAATATTCTTTTGCCGGGATTTTCTTCTATCGTACGGAACGCTATTTCAATGGCATTTTCAACACCATAGCAAAAACCAAAATGCCTGGCGAGATAAATGTGAAGTGGACCAAAATCAAGAAGGGTGGGGGTAAAGTCTTTTTTCAGTTTATCCCATTCCTTTCTCTTCTTTTTGATGGCGGTGATGAGGGGACTTCTGTAAATAATGGGAACGTCAAACGACTTCATGGCTGCAAAGATACCGAAGGGAATTTTGAAATTTTGAGATTGGGAAATTTCTTTCAGTTGTACCTAACAAATGACCTGGATTCAATGATTAACCCGAAAAAGTTTGGTGTTCACCCTAAAGAAATTTTGAAATTTCCCAATTTTAAAATTCCAAAATAGCGAATTTCGCGCATGGCAACCTTTACCCCCATTCCCTGGGCACATACAACAAGTATCTATGAAGTGAATATAAGGCAGTATACCCAGGATGGCACTTTTGCAGCTTTTGCCAGCGCCATGCCGCGATTAAAAGAAATGGGTATTCATACCCTTTGGTTCATGCCCATTACTCCCATTGCAGTCAAAAACAGGAAAGGCAGCCTTGGCAGTCCTTATGCCTGCTCCGATTATCTAACCATCAATCCTGAATTTGGCACATTAGAAGATTTCAAAGCACTTGTAAATGAAGCACACAACCTGGGGTTCAAAGTGATTATTGATTGGGTAGCCAATCACACCGGATGGGACCACGTGTGGACAAAATCCAATCCTGCCTATTTTAAGAAGAATCCTGTTACCGGTGATTTCAAAACTGCAAGTGGGATGGATGATATCATTGAACTGGATTATGAAAATCCTGCGCTCCGCAAGGCCATGATAGATGCCATGATCTACTGGGTAAAGGAATGTGATATTGATGGATATCGCTGTGATCTTGCCTCCTGGGTGCAGGTTGATTTCTGGCAGGAAGCCAGACCTATAATAGATGCTGTTAAGCCATTATTCTGGCTGGGTGAATTTGATGAACTGGAAAGTCCTGAGTGGGGTCGTGTGTTTGATGCCAGTTATTCGTGGAAATGGATGCATAAAACACAGGAATTCTATCAGAATCATTTGCCCCTGGTTACGCTTGAGGCATTGCTGGCTCAATATTCCAATATCCAGGGTAACAGTATGCGGGCCTGGTTTACTGCCAATCATGATGAGAATACATGGACCGGTACCGAATATGAAAAATATGGCAATATGGCTAAGGCACTCGCTGTCTTTAGCTGTACCTGGGATGGCGTACCGTTGATCTATAACGGACAGGAAATGCCTATGCTGGCCAAGCGTCTCGCTTTTTTTGAGAAGGATCCTATTCCCTGGAATGGGAAATTTGAAATGCATGATTTCTATAAGATATTATTGAACTTACATGCAAGCCATCCGGCCTTACGAGGTGGGGATCCAACCGTTCATACACTCAGGATTAAATCCACGGATGATGCACATGTTCTTATGTACCTCCGCAGGCAGGGTACAAAAGAAGTTCTGGTAGTGCTGAACTTTGGTTATACTCCCAAAATAACTGTTGCGATCATTGATGAAGAGGTCAGTGGAGAATTTAGGAATGTGTTTACGGGATCTATTCATGACTTTTCCAGTCAAAGGTCATTTGAAATGAATGCGTGGGATTACCTGTTATTTGAGAAATAAAAAACCCCAACAGAGTATTGGGGTTTTTTATTGTACTAAGACTTTATTATCTATTAATTATCGCTCTCATCTCCCAGGTCAATGGTGTAAGTATATACTCCATTGTATCCAGGATAGATACCTTCCAGTTTTATTTTACCATAACCAGAGCCGAGCGCCTGTCCTAATTCTTCAGTGTTCTTAATATCGCTTCCATTGACTGTAGTGATGATAAAACCTTCTTCCATACGTGTTTTACTCAAAGGACCTTCTTTGATCTTCTTCACTATCACACCACCTTCAACATCATATTTTGTAGCTTTTTCTTTACTCAGGTTTTCAAGGTCAACTCCCAGTCTGTCGCCAATCAGGTCAGCAGTGCTAGTTGTAATTTCGCTGATCTTGTCTTTAAGATACACATCTGCTACATATTCTTTACCACCACGGAGGTAAGTTATCTTTACCTTGTCCCCGGGTTTGTAGCTGGCGATCTGACCGCTCATTTCCATGCCTGTTGTTACCTGTACATTGTTTACTTTAGTGATCACATCACCTTTCTTCAAACCTGCCTTGTAAGCGGCTCCATCAGATGGAACATCCTGTGCATATACTCCAATGCCATCTTTAATACCAGCTCTTCTTAACCAGCCTTCATTATCATTAGGCGAGTATTGAATGCCCAGATAACCGCGTTTTACACCGCCATATTCAATCAGATCATTCACGATCTTCTTTACAATATTAACCGGAATTGCAAAAGAATAACCTGCATAGGTACCACTAGGTGCAAGGATAGCTGAGTTGATACCGATCAGTTGTCCGTCTGTATTGATCAGCGCGCCACCGCTATTTCCCTGGTTAACTGCAGCATCGGTCTGAATGAATGATTCAATTGGAGACTTGCTTTGACGGCCATTGATACCGATTGTTCTACCCTTTGCACTCACAATACCTGCTGTAACGGTAGCTTCCAGGGTAAGAGGATATCCTACAGCCATCACCCACTGACCAAGGTTAACATTGTCTGAGTTGCCATAGATCATATAGGGTAAGTGTGTTCCATCAACTTTCAGAACGGCCAGATCACTGTCCGGGTCACGGCCAATCACCTTTGCCTTGAAAGTCTTTTTATTTTCATTTAGTGTAACAGTGATTTCATCAGCCACTCCATTTCCGCCATCGGAAATAACATGGTTATTGGTAACAATATATCCATCTTCGCTGATGATCACACCACTACCAGAAGCTCTCTGTTCAGGTTGTACCTGTGGCCCAAAATTGAAGAACTGATCAAACAGGTCTTCCATTCCGCCATTGCTGCGGTTGCGGGGCAGATTATTACTGACCTTGCGTGCAGGTATTTTGGTTTTAATATGTACTACAGCGGGTACAGATGCATTAGCGGCCTTCGTAAAATCTACAGGTTCACCAGCACCGGTAGTGGCCACATTGTCAAAAAATCCTGCGTAATTGGCAGGGAGCTTAGAGTCGGAAGTCTGGTGGACAAAGGAATCGTTCCTGTGTGTTAATTTTCCATAGGTCCATACGCTGCCAACAGCTGAGGAGGCGCTAATAGCGACGATCAGCAATAGTTGTTTCCATTTCATATTCGTGACGTATTTTAATGTTTTTGATGACTTACACCATCAATAGGTTCAAAATTTATGCCTTAGCACTACAAAATAACAAACTGTCAGAAGGAGTTCCTACCCGTTCACAACGTTTAACAAATCGTTTACTAAGACCTTCGTACTTCATTACAAATTTATTAAAGAAAAATGGAAAATGAAATGCCCGTTTTTCACTGTTGTCCATATTTTACCTGGAACTGAAGGAATTAGGGCCATAAATACAGGATTCTGTCTAGAGTTGAAGCAGGAATTCAAGGGTATTCACCCCGTCCGCATAATCCGTTAGTCCGGGCATTTGGGAATCACCAAACGGGATAAATCCATTTCCTACAATGCATTGTAATTCTTCATTTCCTGAAAGAAATTGTAAAACGTCTTCCTTGCTGTCATAATACTGGTAGTTGACCTGGCTTATGGGAGAGAAAAGATGGCGGTCTTCAATGAGCAGTAACGAGTCATTTGTCATGTAAAACTTCTTGTTCAGAACATGAAGTGCCAGGTTATAATCATAATTGTTCTTGTATTTGTTATGATCTGCAAGCCAGTTATATTTTCTAAAAACCGTAAGTAGGGGTACAAAATCGTAGCCTCGGGGCACAAAGAGTTTGGTTACATTCCGGCATCCCCGGCCGAAATACAGGTAAATATCATCTGCCAGTTTTTCCATGTCAGCATTTTTTTCCTGACCATCTAATATTGCTACAGAGGTCCGGTTGCGCCGAATGATATGGGGATATTTTTTGAAATAATAGGTAAAATATCCCGCAGAATTATTACTGCCGGTGGTAATATAGGCATCACAGCCCTTTAGCATATCGGCAAAAACAATCAGCTCCTTAATCTCAGGTTCCCAAGATGCCATTGTATCAGTCAGATGTCGGATTAGAACGGCATCTTTGGATGAAAGCTTGATCATTGCTCTTTTTCCGGATATGAATACTGCCAGCCAGTCGTGAAATCCAACCATCGGTATATTCCCTGCCATTACAACGCCTACCGTTTTAAATGAGGGGGGAAGAGAAAGTCCTTTTGTCCAATCTTCCAGTATCTTCTTTTGCAGAAATTCAGTTGCAATGGTTTCAACTGCCAGGTCAATAAAGGATGGAATGAACCAGCTATTTTCATGGAATGCTCTTTCTTTAGCCTGTAACCAGGCAGGATTGTCCGATAAAATATATTTACCTAAACGACTCAATAAATCTATTCTCTGTTGTAAATTCATCGCCAGATAGCAAATAATTAATAAATTTCGAAAACTATTGAAATATTTATCGTTTTCGATAGTTTTCGAATAGTAATTTTGCTCCGATTAACCAATTCCAAAAACTGGAGGTTATCATGAGAATTGCAAAAATAACCTCAACCCATTAATTGAATAACGTTTATGGCTATTAAAATCACAGAAGAATGTATCAACTGCGGGGCTTGCGAACCTGACTGCCCCAATAATGCGAT